>JAGVEJ010000014.1 GCA_020058225.1 Candidatus Zixiibacteriota bacterium
CGTGGCGGCGCTTGATTCCCAAAATGTCAAAGCCAATTTCTCCAATTATGGTGAAAAAGTTGATATTTGCGCTCCCGGAACACAAGTATATGCACCATGGCTCGACACTCTCTATGGTTGGTGGGATGGGACCAGTTTTTCTGCGCCATTTGTGGCCGGCATGACGGCATTACTTATATCATTGAATCCTGACCTTACATGGGCACAGCTTGATAGCGCCATATATCTCACAGCGGTTAATATTGACACCCTCAATCCGGATTATATAGGTCTTATAGGCGCCGGATTGATAGATATTGTGGCCGCTCTTCATTATGTTTATCCGATTTCGGCGGGAGATATTAATGGCGATAGAGAAATAAACGTGCTTGATATTTCCAGTCTTGTTAATTTCCTATATAAAGATGGCATCCCGCCTGCACCGCATGAAGCGGGCGACATAAATGGTGATATTATAACCAATATTCAAGATATTACATATCTTATCAGTTTCCTGTATAAGGATGGCCCGCCGCCAATAGAAAAATAGGCATAGGTTTTTCGTAGCCGACCCGCCACGGGTCGGCTACAAGCGACCTATCCGAAATAATTTATTAGAATCGCCATAGTATAGTGTCTTATCCCGCAAGTATCTTGAATATTCGGGGCACATTACATGTGCCCAAGTGTCGAAACCGCAAGGGCTTCGACCTACCACAATTCTTCAACATATTCATGGAACACGACAATAGTATCTTCTTAGATATCAATAAATTACACAAAAAATCCCTCCACTTTTTCCTCTTGGCATGAACGAAAGCTAACTTAATCCTACTCTGTAGGATTGAAAGTGAAATAAGCAAAACTAAAATAAAATGCAGTTCGAGGTCAGTAGGAAAAAAGGAGTAAATTGATGAAGTACGGGAAAACATTCTTTACCATGTTGGCCACTGCCCTCTTGGCCCTGTTATTTGTGGGTTGCTCAAGCAACAATCCCATTGATTCAACAGCAACGGTTTCTTCACCCATAACCGGCAACCGCCTTTTGGATAACGGCGAACCGGTTCAGTTTACGGCCAAAGTTGCAACCGCCAATAATGAAATGAGAATGCTAACCTTTGAAGGAGTGCCGGATACGGTAGTTGCGGCTCAGAATTGCATAATTGTCAGGTTTAACAATGAAAATGAAGCTCCTATTCCATTTAGCGATATTCATCAGGGCGACTCACTTAATATGCAGGGAACTCGCCAGCAAGACGGATATGTTTATGCCCATCGAATTCAGGTTTGCACCCCAACAGAGGGCGGATATGACATTGCCTTTAGAGATACCATTACGGCGATTGATTATGCCGCCGGCTCATTTACTGTAGCTAACCATATTCAGATTATTATGATTGATTCGAACACATATATCTGGGGAAATATCTCGCATGATCGTATGCGGAATCGTGTTGGAATTGATGACATGACCGGCAATAACTCGGCCGGCAAAGTAACACCCAACGCCAATTGGGACACGGTTCTTACTTTTACCGACCTTGAAGTTGGCGATATCGTTGAAGTCAGAGCCAATATTGTGGATTCATCCACCTTTTTGGCCGTATCAATCAAGTTGGCCAATTGTGAATCCAAACAACGCTGTGTCATATTCAATGCGCATCTTGCCACAATTGATGTGGATACAAGGATTGTCACATTCAACGAAAATCCATGGATAGCCTGGGTTTGCAATGGCGCTCAGCTAACAGCGCTGGACGGCGCCATGCTAACGCTGGCCGATTTCAATGTCGGTGATTATGTGGCAATCAAGGGCGTTCCAATTACAGCTGATTCTCTGAAGGTTAGCCAGATGTCAATTACGGAGTAGAAATTGCCTCCATAGAGGTGTAAGAGAAAACGCCGGCTGCACTTTACTGACCTCCGGTGTTTAGGAAGGACAGGCGGTATCCAATACCGCCTGTTTTATTTTGCTTTCAAATGTTAATGCCCCATCAATTTCCATGGTAAGGAAATAGATGGGATATTGAGCAATGGGCTTCTTCTTATCAATGGATAAATATATAGATATTAGCAAATTCGCAATATCTGCATCGGATTGGATATCAAAAACAAGGGACAGAATCCGCTTGCGGCGGATTCTGTCCCCGAATAAAAATGCGTTCAAATCAATGACACACTAATAAGTCTGAAACTTACAAGTTCAAATAATTTAATCACCTAACCTCAGCGGTAGGCCGCATCTGGAGACCCATATATTGCAATCGCATGGCGCAAGGCCGCCCTTATACAGGTAATTAATCAGGAATGTTATATCCTGAATGTTAACAATACAATTGCAGTTGGCGTCGCCGCTACAGATTGCGTAAGGCTTAGGCGCCAGACCACCCTTGTACAGATAATTAATCAGGTAAGTGATATCCTGAATGTTAATGTTGACTGTATTGTTGGCGTCGCCTGGTCTGCAATCGCAAACAAATTCAACGGGGCAGATAGTTAGAGCATACTCGATTTCGGTAAAAATTGGTCCCTGCATCCATGGAGCCTGATATGGAGCAAATTCCGGCGGGCAATTCTGCGCATAAAATTGCGCTGGATAGTTGGGATTCATCATTAATGGGTAAGACGGCAATGAAACAATTCCACCGGGACTCGGTGATGGTACGTATGTCGGATAACCATCATGAAGGTTGGTGCCATGCGGTCCGGAAATCAAGGCTAAGTCGTTATGGACATTTGAAGCATGTGCCGGCGCAGGCGGATCGCCTTCGTTGAAATCAAAATATGGGTCGGATAAATAAATCTGCGGGTTAATAATAACACCCGTATCCACCCCTGCAACTGTTACATAATGACCGCCAATGCGTGACCACCCGATTGGAGAACCGGGGTCTTCCTGCCAGAATCCAAGAAGCAGTATGACATCTTGACTTCGCTTAACCTCATCGCGGATAAATTCCCAAGCCGGTCGAGGCCAAAGATTTGCCGCAAGAGAATCTTCCAGTCCGAGGGAAATCAAATAGGCCCTAATATACGTTTGCATATTATTAATATCGGTTCCAGCCGGACCAGTAACCATACCTGCCGCCAGTTGGTTGACAAATGGCTGGACATTTTGGGCATCATGATCATCATAGGTTGGCGTGCCAATAATCAGGCGAAAATCATCACTTCTTGTCGGCGGCGGAGGAGATGTCGGGTTTATTAAGAACTGGAATTTGGAATCAAACCAGAAGAGGCAATTGGCAACTGCGACCGGGCCGCAATAGGTCCATTGAGCGCCATTCCACCATGGCATTTGCTTCTGATCTATATCCGGCATGCCAAATGGCGCATAATCAGGATATCCGGGTTTGAAGTATGTAGGATAATCCGGATCACAGGCATTACCAATGTTATCGCCATCAAGGTCTTCCTGTCCGGGGTTATAAACGGTTGGGCAATTATCACAGACATTGCCAAACTTGTCATAATCGGCATCTTCCTGACCGGGATTGTAAACCTTTGGGCAATTGTCGCAAACGTCACCCAAACCATCGGTATCAAGGTCTGCTTGATTAGGGTTATAATTACTTGGGCAATTATCGCAGACATCGCCGACCCCATCCTGATCAACATCTTCTTGTCCCGGGTTATAATTATTTGGGCAATTGTCGCAGACATCACCAAGTCCATCCTGATCGACATCCTCTTGTCCCGGGTTATAATTATTCGGACAATTGTCGCAGATATCGCCGACTCCATCCTGATCGACATCTTCTTGTCCCGGGTTATAATTATTTGGGCAATTGTCGCAAACATCACCAAGTCCATCCTGATCGACATCCTCTTGTCCCGGGTTATAATTATTTGGACAA
>JAGVEJ010000130.1 GCA_020058225.1 Candidatus Zixiibacteriota bacterium
ACAACCGCAGGTGATATGCCTGCAAATTATATTGCTGCTTGGGATGGAAGTTCCTGGTCGCCATTGGGGTCGGGTACAAATAACTCTATCCTTGCGCTTGCCGTTTATAATGACCAATTAATAGCGGGTGGCTACCTTACGACTGCCGGAGGCGTTGGCGCGAAAGGCATTTCCGCATGGAATGCCAATTCATGGTCACCATTAGGTTTGGGCACAGATGACTATGTATCTGACTTAGCCGTATATGGGGGGCAATTAATCGCCGCGGGTAATTTCACAACTGTTAATGGCTGCAATGCCAATTATATTGCCGCTTGGGATGATGATCTTTGGACGCCACTTGGCTCAGGCATGAATGGATATGTGCATTCTCTGACAATTTATGATGGCAAGTTAATTGCCGGTGGTTATTTTACTGCTGCCGGCGATAGCAATGCTAATTCTATAGCGGCGTGGGATGGCGGAAATTGGGCACCATTTGGCTCAGGCATCAGCGGATTCGTCAACGCCATGGTCGTCTATGACGACACACTTCTAATAGCGGGCGGCGAATTCACCATTGCCGGCGATGAGTCCTCCAACAATATTGCTGCTTGGAATGGTAGTTTTTGGTATCCTTTGGGCTCCGGGATTGAAGGAGATTATCCGAGAGTGCAATCCCTAATTATTATTTCTGATACCATGTTGGTTGTCGGTGGATGGTTTACAACTGCTGGAGGCGTTCCTGCAAATAATATCGCCGCATGGAATAGTAATGGCTGGTTTCCTATTGGTTCCGGAACAGCGGGGGATTATCCTTGGGTTAACAGCCTAGCTGAATATAATGGCCAGTTAATAGCCGGTGGCGATTTTGATTCTGCCGGAGGAATTTCTGCAAATCATATAGCGGCCTGGGATGGTTCGTCTTGGCGGCCTTTAGGTGAGGGAACGGATTGGACAGTTAGCACCCTAACTGCATATAATTGCCGGTTAATAGCGGGGGGATTGTTTAATACTGCTGGTGGAATTGGCGCCAATAATATCGCCTCATGGGATGGTTCATCCTGGTCGCCTCTTGGGTCTGGAATCAGCGGTTATACGCCGTGGGTCCTGACGCTCAGTGTATATAAGAATCAATTGATAGCTGGAGGTCTTTTTAGCATCGCAGGAGGCAAAGTCTCCGCCAATATCGCTATTTGGAACAAGCCATCCTTCATCTGCGGCGATGCCAGTGGCAATGGCATAGTAAATTTGCTTGATGTCACCCATATAATAAACTACCTCTATAAGGGTGGCCCAGCGCCCAATCCTCTTGGCGCCGCCGATGCCAATGGCAATGGAATAGTCAATATTCAGGATGTAACTTACATAATCAATTTTCTCTATAAAGGCGGTCCCGCCCCCAACTGCCCATAACCAATTTTCCCCTCACCCTTACTCCCTCTCCCTCAGGGAGAGGGCCGGGGTGAGGGCTTCAAACGCCTATTGCTTTATTACCCGCGAAACAATATCCAGCGCCTTTATACAATCCTCTTTCGTCACGTCAAGGTGAGTAACAAACCTAAGCCGCGTTCTCCCAAACTGCACGCACAAAACCCCATTTTCTTTTAAAATGCCGATCATTTCATCGGGAGTCATGCCGCTCGCCGCAATATCTGCGACAACTATATTTGTCTGTACACGGGACAAATCAACGCCAAATCCCTCTATCTGCGCCAGTCCTTCAGCGAGCAAACGGGCATTCTGATGATCTTCTGCCAGCCTCTCAATATTATTCTCAATCGCATATAATCCTGCCGCGGCCAAAATACCAACCTGCCGCATGGCGCCGCCGAATAATTTCCGATTCCGTCGAGCTCTTATGATAAATTCTCTCGACCCGACAATCATAGAACCAACCGGCGCCCCCATTCCTTTTGAAAGGCAAACTGAGATGGAATCAAACGGCGCCGCCCAGTCTTTAAATGATATGCCCGTCGCCACATGAGCGTTCCAAATACGGGCGCCGTCAAGGTGCATCAGCAGGCCATATTTATCAGCCACTTTTCTAATTCTTAAAATTTCTTCAAGCGGATAAATGGTCCCGCCATGACGATTATGAGTATTCTCCAAAGCAACGATTTTTGTAATGGGGCAATGAATATTAAGCGGTCGAATATTTTCCTCAATCTGTTCCGCGGTCATCACTCCGCGTTCTGTAGTAAGCATATTTATCATCAAGGACGAATGCACCGCCGGACCAGAAGTTTCATAATTGACAACATGGCATTCTCTTTCACAAAGCAACTCCCACCCGGGTTCCGAAAGCGTCTTCAATGCCACCTGATTTCCCATAGTTCCTGATGGCACAAAAAGCGAAGACTCCTTACCGAACAATTCGGCCACTTTTTCTTCAAGTCTGATGACCGTCGGATCATCGCCGAAAACATCATCTCCCACTTCTGCGTTGGCGATTGCCTGACGCATGCCGGGTGATGGTTTAGTAACCGTATCTGAACGTAAATCTATATATTTCATAGTGTTTAATATATATTGCTATCATTTGATTTCCCAATATTTTCCATCACAAATTTTATCGTGGGGGATTGATTCATCAAGACCATGTCCCGATATACCACAGCCCCAGCAGATACCCACCTAATAAGCTACACGAAAACTGCCAGTCTCATCAAAATTTCCATTGCCAGCCCGCTAACCAAAGGCACGGTGGCATTGTCATCAATTTCAAATGACACAGCTTCCGTTATTGTGGCGATAACCGCTCCAATTATTCCTATCGCAAGAGGCACATGGGGAGTCACAAAAGAAACAATAAGTGCCATTACCAAAAACGCCAACGAACCCTCGAGAGACTTGGTACGGAATTTTATCCGCCCAAATTTTCTTCCGATAATCGCCGAAGCGGGATCGCCGGCCATAATAAACGCCAGTGAAGCAATAGCCACCGGCTTGGAAAATAATGCAATGGCAAGACACGAGGTAACCAAAATATAACTGGCTCCCGTAAAATCTCCCATCGTCTCATGTTCTCTAATAATGGGAGAAAGAATTCCCTTAAGATAATGCCAAATTTTCCAATCCCGCAACCTGCCGATATCAATAATTACCATAATGATAGAAATCGGTATCATGATTGCCAATGCCTCCCCCTTACTCAACCTTAAAACAAAATACCCACAAGGAATTACCAAGCCGAAGAGATGAATGAGCTTCCGGAGAATTTCTCCGGTTAATGATATGTGATTGATATTCTGGTTGCGCACAGTGGCTTATTCACCGCTCGAGGGAATCTGCCTTTTTGACAATGGCGGCAACTCGATTTTTCTTATACGATCAAGCCTATATTCCAATTTATGACGAGCCATCAAATTTTTATCCCACTGAGCGGCGCTTATTTTATTGAATTCAATCTTAAGTTCACCGGTAATCTCACCGCGCATCTGCTCTATGGTCTTATCATACCGTTTATCAAAAACTTTAATAATATGAAATCCCCACTGCGTCTTAACAGGATGAGACACATCACCCTTGGCAGTACCCATTGCCATCTGGTAGAAATTATCGGGCATCTCACCTAGGCCGATATATCCAAGGTCAGCGGCGGCGGTACGAATTTCTTCGACGCCCGGATAATGCTCCTTGGCCAATTCCAAAAAATCAACGCCGGAAAGCGCTTGATCCCTAAGAAACTCGCCAAATAATGAATCCTGAGTGATTATATGTTGGACATAAATCGGCTTCTTATATGTATATTTATCAATATTGCGTTGATAATATTCTCTGACAAGACTATCCGGCGGCTCATAGTTGGCATCGATTCTGCCCTTCTTGAATACATCCATACAATACTTATGGTATAAAGTTTGCCTTTCCTTAGCCACTCGTGCATCCTTATCAAAACCAAGTTTATCCCCAGCCTGCATGACTAAATATCCCTTCACATCATTGAAAAGAATCTTATGCTTATTCTCCAGATCAAGAACCGGCAAATTCATCTTGCCCCGAAAATATTCCAAATAATCCCCCAAGCGGTAGAAGGTAATTGTATCAATATTGTTGATAATAACCGCCCATGCAGTCTCGGGGATTTCTGCAATTGGCTTATTCAATGCGCTGTCATTATAGAAAACTTCCGCGGCGGCATTTATTGAATCCATAAATGTTTTGGCGCGAATAGCAGAGGCATTGGCCATATAGTGCCGGTTCACTTCGGGATAAACCTCATTCAGAGGAGCCAACCCGGAATCAATATGATCAATGATTTCAACTATATGCCATCCATCAGGCGACTTAAATGGCTGAGAAATGGTTCCTTCCGGAAGTGAAAAGGCTTGCTCTTCAAACTCCTTATTATATGTATTCCGAGGAAAATACCCCAAATCCCCATTCTTCTCGCCGGATGTTCTATGCATCGAATGGTCATAGGCAAGATTACCCAAGGCCTCCCCCGAATCAATACGGTTTCTTAATCTAATCGCCATTTCCTCAGCAACTGAATCCAATTGCTCTATAGAATATTGCTTATATTGCAGGGAATCTCGCCCGTACTTCAAACCATCAGCCGAAACCACTAATTGTCGGGCTTGAACCTGTTCTTTTAAAGAAAATGCTTGTGCATTGGCGCGATAGAAACTGTCAATATCTGCAGAATCCGCTTTGATTGAATCAAGAATGTAATTCTTATACAAAAAATTTAGATAGAAATCCTTAAGCCGCAATTTATACAATCTATATAAAGCTATATCTTCCCCCAAATCGATATTTTTGGCCTCCATGGACACAAGGGAATCAACAATGATTGTTTGCAAAGTATCAAAATAGGTGGTTGAATCCAAAATGCCGCCATTCTCAGCCAACCCGCTTGCAGATAATCTTTTATATAGATCGGAGGCCATAACCGATCCGGTTGTATCAATAATAACAATAGGGAAATCAGGCTTGGAATATTCAACCGAAGAATATTTGGCAACCTTACTACAACCGCTAAAAACAATAACCGCCCCGATAACTGAAATCAACTTGAAAATGGAAAATCTTATTTTCATATAATATATCCCAATCTTAGAATTCTTAAAACTTTCTGAAATTATACAATGATTATCAAAAATCAAGCCCAAAAAATCCAAAATTTTATGACTTCTCGAAAATTCTGCTTATGGGATTTTGGGTTACAGGACTCGTCGTGCTGTATCTAACTACACCCTTTTAACTGCATTCAGGATGCGAACAGCCCCACAAACCCGGATATTGGAACAATTTCACGCAGAATGCAGTGCCTAATTTTGTTTCGATTTCTCTCTTGATATGGATTTCAGCCCCTCAGGAATTTGATTAAACTGAAGAATAAAGACAGTCCCCACGCCAGCCTTGGTTTTTACCTGCAAATTAATATTTAAATTCTCGGAAAGTCTTTGGACAATGGCCAATCCCAGTCCGGTTCCATCTTTCTTGGTCGAAAAAAATGGATTAAATATTCTTTCAAAATCTTCGCCATCGATACCCGAACCATTATCAATGACTTCCATAATCACCGATTGTTCTCCGCTTTGTCTAATATCGATCAACACTTCTCCCCTATCACCATTGATTGCTTCGCAAGCATTGATAACAAGATTTATCAATATCTGCTTGATTTTATCTTCATCCCCAAAGACATACATACATGGTTCTGCGGAAGATAATTTCAATGTCATGAAAGATTTATAAGAAGGATGCCGCCTAATAACCTCAAACACATCGCTTACCAAGTGGCATAATTCAATTCTGCTGAAAACAGAGCGATTGGTGCGGGCATAAATAAGAAAATCCGATAAAATATTATTCAAACGGCTTGATTCTTTTACAATTAAATCCAACAGACGTTTATTTTGTCCCTCAACATCAAGGTCGGCCCTAAGAACCTCAACCGAGCCGGAAATTGCCGCCAAAGGATTCCGAATCTCATGAGCAATAGCGGCCGACAACTCTCCTATTGCGGCAAGGCGATCGGCCATTCTAATTTTTTCTTCAAGTTGCTTGGTTTCAGTCAGGTCTTGGAATATGGCAATAACGCCCCGTTCCTCGTCATTCTCATCAAGAAGTAATGATGTTGAAATACCCAGCGGGATATTTTTTCCCGAGGAATTGATAATATTAATTTCATCTCGCGGCAGGCGGCGAAGCGACTGAAGCACATCATTTAAATTATCTCCCAATTGGGGCATTCGCTTGGCAAAAACATCGCGGAAATACCT
Organism: Candidatus Zixiibacteriota bacterium; assembly: GCA_020058225.1. Taxonomy (GTDB): domain Bacteria; phylum Zixibacteria; class MSB-5A5; order GN15; family PGXB01; genus JAGVEJ01. The sequence continues at coordinate 6,213 of JAGVEJ010000130.1, forward strand.
TCCTTTTATGGCAGATTCCGCATATCCAAGAATCATCTCGGCGGCTTGATTGAAAAAAATTATTCTTCCATCTCGATCAATCGTTAACAAACCGGAATGAAGATGCCTTAAAATATCATCCGTGTCGAGTCTGGCCTGCCTGAGCGCCTTGGATGCACTCGCCAGCTGTATATCTCTATATTTAAGTCTTTCAACCAAAAAACCGGAAATGAATGCCACAAGATAAAATGTCAAAATGTGTAGAAAAATATTATAGAAAGCGGCGTCTTGTGTGGAAAAAATTGTCTCAAGAGCTCTGGTTGCAGAACCGGGCTCTCCGCTTATAGCCAATCCAAACCAGCTGACAAAGGCATACGATACCGAAACTATGGAAGCAATTCCAAGAATGCCCGCGAGGTTACTGACCGGCGCGGCCGAAATTATGGTTAAAATAAATAGACCGGAAAATGCCGACAGAATGTTACCGGTCGCATAAATGATTCCGGTTTCCACTATAATTTCAAAAATGGTCTGCAAAAACGGGATTACACGCAGTAAAGATTTGACCTCAATCCAGCGGTTTAAAATCAATATTACCGGTAAGAGCAACGTTAAAAATGAGTAGGCAAAATAGGGAAAACTCAAAAATCCCGGATAACCCATCCAAAAAATAACAATACCGGAGATAAGAACATAAGTCGTCAGGCGAATCGATAGAAACCACCATGACTTGATTGTAAATTCACCTGATTTCATCGCAAAATAAATAATAGGGCGCCGATCACGGCGCCCTTCTAAAAAAGAAAATTATTTAGATCTTCCCAATAATATCAAACATCGGCAGATACATGGCAACCAGTATTCCGCCTATTACTATACCCATTAATACAATAATGACAGGTTCAATAATTGATGTCAAGGCGCTAACTGCCTCATCCACTTCTTCATCATAAAAATCGGCTATTTTCGAAAGCATCTCATCAAGACCGCCTGTCTTTTCTCCAACCGAAATCATCTGAGTGACCATCGGCGGGAAAACACCGGTCTCTTTGAGAGGCGCGGTGATTGTTTCGCCTTCGGCAATGGAAAGAACAGATTTCTTGATGGCATTGGATATAACTACATTGCCGGCTGTCTTTGCCGTTATTTCCAAGGCATCAAGAATTGATACACCCGAGGAAAGCAATGTTCCAAGGGTCCGTGTAAATCTCGCTACTGATGATTTTCGAATCAGATTGCCGAATACCGGCGATTTTATCATGGCGGCATCAAATATGGCCCGTCCCGATTCCGTCCTCACCCAATATATAAAGGCCATCAAAAAACCGATTAATCCAAAAAGAATATACAGAGAATTTGATTTCAGGAAATTACTTATGCCTAGCACAACCTGAGTTGGCTTGGGAAGTTCCGCTCCGAGATTTCCAAACATCTTAGCGAAAACCGGAACAATAAAGGTTAACATAGCAACCGTTACACCGACCGCAACCACGACAATGACGCTGGGATAGACCATGGCTCCCTTGACCTTACGCACAAGCGCATCAGCCTTCTCACGATATACCGCAAGACGGACAAGAATAGTATCCAAGGCGCCGCCCATTTCACCGGCTTCTACCATGTTAGTATAAAGATGATCAAAGACTTTCGGATGCCGAGCCAAAGCTTCAGAAAGGGTTGATCCCCCCTGTACGGATTCCCTTACATCGGCAATTATTCTGCATAACTCCCTATTTTCCATCTGAGCGGCCAATATTTCAAGGCATTGAACCATGGGAAGGCCGGCGCCGATCATCGTTGCAAACTGACGGGTAAAACGGGAGATATCAACTTTCTTGATGCCTGTCCCAATTTTTATCTTAAGCGCTGCCGGTTTTTTCCGAATGCTGGAAACCATTATTCTATTCTGGCGAAGGACTCGTTCCAGCTCTTCGCGGCTGCCGGCGGCTAATTCGCCGTGCACCGCCGCTCCTGCCAGAGTCTTTCCTTTGTATTCAAATATGGGCATATTTACTCCCTTTCATTGCGCACATTTATACCATCACCGGTGTCTTGCCCCGGGTAAGTACTTCATTCAATTCCTGAACATTAGAGCTGAAACCCATGGCCTCGGCAAGGGTAATTTTCCCGCCATTATATAGATCAGCCAATGATTGATTCATGGTTTTCATTCCATATTTCTGGCCGGATTGAAGCATGCTGTAAATTTGATGCACTTTATCATCACGAACCAATGCCCTGATAGCAGGAGTACACACCATAACTTCCAAAGCAAGAACGCGCCCGCCGCCGATTCTCGGTATCAGACATTGAGAGACCACCGCTTGCAGAGAAAATGACAACGATGTTCTAACTTGCTCCTGCTGATTCGTCGGAAACACATCAATAATGCGGTTGATAGATTCAGCCGTTGAATTGGTATGCAATGTCGCAAATGCCAAATGCCCCGTCTCGGATATATTAAGCGCCGACTCTATGGTCTCAAGGTCTCTCATCTCACCTATAAGTACCACATCAGGATCCTCACGCAAGGCATATTTCAGGGCCGAAGAAAATGAGTTTGTATCGCTATAAACTTCACGCTGATTTACAATCGAAGATTGATGTTTATGGAGATATTCTATCGGGTCCTCCACCGTAATTATATGACATTGACGCTCACGGTTAACCTTGTCAATTATGGCCGCAAGTGTGGTCGATTTGCCCGAACCGGTCGGGCCCGTCACCAAAACCAATCCGCGTGGAAGTTTTGCAAATTCAGATATTATCTTTGGAAGACCGAGTTCTTCAAACGTTCTGACCTTAAAAGGAATTTGCCTCAGGGCAACAGCGACATTTCCTCTCTGCATGAAAATATTACAGCGAAATCGACTCATACTTTCAATCCCGAATGACAAATCCAATTCGGAATTAGTTTCAAATTTAAGCCTTTGCTTTTCATTCATTATTGAATATGCCAGCTTTTTGGTCGTTTCCGGCGTCAGAGTATCATACTGCATTCTTATCAATTTTCCATCAACTCTAACAACGGGTGGGGCGCCTACTGTCAAATGAAGGTCAGAGGCATCCATTTTGACCATGTCTTCAAGCAACTGACGCAGAGTAATCATTTTATCTCCCGACAGACCAAAATATTAACAGACTTTGTTTCTAATTCTATATCGGTAGTTTAAGGGAATTTCTAAAGCGGAAATAATTTCTACGATTTGCATAACCACATGAAACGCAAGAGATTTGCCGATACCGGAATAATTATGATGTTGTAGCGAAAACCTCATCGACGGTGATAAAACCATTTTTCATTTTATCAATGGCCGCCATCCGAAGAGTAAGCATACCTTCTTTTACAGCCTGTTGTTTTATTTCTGTATCTGACCCACGGGTTAAAATCAATTGCTCTATGCCCGAAGTTATCGGCATTACCTCATAAATACCGGTTCGCCCCGCAAATCCGGTATTATTGCATTCATTGCATCCTTTCCCCATGAAGGCGCGAATCCCTCTCAGCATGGCATCGGGCACACCCAAAGCCGCAACCTGTTCGGCGGTTAGTGGCGACTCCGTCTTGCACGTCTGACATACTTTTCTCACCATTCTCTGGGCCATGATTAGACGCGTGGACGAGGCAACCAAATAATTTGGCACCCCCATATCAACCAAACGATTAATCGATGATGGCGCATCATTGGTATGCAGAGTGGAAAATACAAGGTGTCCGGTTAAAGCGGCACGAATGGCAATTTCCGCGGTTTCTCCATCACGAATTTCACCGACCATAACGATATCAGGATCCTGCCGCAGGAAAGACCTTAGAGAAGCCGCAAAGGTGAGTCCTATATCTGACCTTACCAAAACCTGATTTATGCCGTCAAAGTTAAACTCCACCGGGTCCTCAGCCGTCATAATATTGACATCGACTGTATTAATCTGCTTCAGAGCCGAATAAAGTGTGGTGGTTTTGCCGGAACCGGTCGGCCCGGTTACAAGAATTATTCCATAAGGAAGATGGATAGCTTGATCGAATTTTGCCAGCGATTCGGGATTAAAACCTAATTTAGTCATATCAACCATCAGAGCCTTGGGGTCGAGAATTCGCATAACGACTTTCTCGCCATAAATAGTCGGCAACACAGAGACACGAAGATCGACCGTACGTTCCCCCATTTTAATTTTTATACGCCCGTCTTGAGGTAACCGGCGCTCCGAAATATCAAGATCCGCCATTACTTTCAAACGGGAAACAATCGCGGCGCGATACTTGAATGGGAGCGGAGCCATCTCCCGCAGGTCGCCATCAATTCGGTATCTTACCCTTATCCTTTTTTCATAAGTCTCAAAATGAATATCCGAAGCCCCCATCCTGATAGCATCCGAAATCAGGGAATCAACCAACTTGACCAGCGGCTTATCCTGAACAGCCGAGCGAAGGTCGGCTTCGGAAACGCCTTCTTCCTCAGCGGACACAAGCTCTAAACCGGATTCTTCTTCAAGTCCCTTTACTATCTGAGAAATGGCGCTTTCATCCCGATAGTAAGATTCTATTGCCTTTTGAATGGCTTTTTCGGGGGAAATAACCGGCTGAATGGCGCATCCGGTGATAAATTTTATGGCATCAATTACATAAATATTATTGGGATCGGATATCGCAACAATTAAATTTTTGCCCAGCTTGGAAATGGCAATAACATTAAATTTGCGGGCTATATCAAGCGGAATGAGTTTGACAATTTCGGGATTAAGCTCTACGTCGGACAGACGAAGGGTTCCCATATTGAGCTGTTTTCCGACAAATTGCGTAATTTCCTCTTCAGAGGTAACAGCTCCTAAAGAAACTAAAATCTGTTCAAATTTTCCCTTCTTTTCTTTGTAAATGGCTAATGCTTGTTCCAATTGCTCCGGCGATATTTTGCCGGCTTTGACAAGCATCGCTCCTAATTCGGCAGACATTCTGCTCCCTCTTACACCTGTAACTGACCCGGCTCCTTATCATGAGCCCCTGTCAATGTTCAATCCTGAAAGATGTCATCAAGCTTATGGCCTGCCGAGGCCGTAAATTCATCAGTCAAGCCTGGTCCACCGGCGCGTGTCCGAGACTTCAAGGCTGTAAATATCTTGGACAGCTCTGATGCTGTTTCCTTGGCATACAGTCGAACCATGCCGATAGTGGTACGGTCATCAAAAATAACTGCCAGAATGAAACGGTCTCCGACGAGTGACATATGAATATGATCCTTTTTCCCTTGATGAAATAGAACCGAAAATTCAGATTCACCCACAAGTCTGGCTATCTCTTTGGTGGATGCAAAAGAACCGGCCAGAAGGGCCGCCAAGGCTGTGGTATCAAGCGAATGAGTAAACCCTTGACGGGTTATCAAGTGACCATCCTTGTCCACAATCAAAGCGCATTTGGCCTCGGCCCCCTTCAGCATCCGGGCCAGGACGGAATCAATTTTCTCAATCTCTTCCTCATATATTATCAGGTTGTCATCGTTCACAGACGGCACCTCCTAAAATTACTTAATGCCAAATAGACGTTTAAAAAACCCCTGTTTCTTTTTTACCATTCTTTGCGCTGGCGCCATAGATGGCAATGGCAAACTATGACCAGCGGCATCCTCTTGACGCATAACATCACCGACAAAATGCCCCTTATATGCAGGAGACTCATCGTCTTTTGAGGCAGGTTGAAAATCTGAGACCGTTATTCTTCTCTCGCGACGCAATATCTTGGATGTGGTCGTGCCCGGATATGGCCTCTGCTGAGATTCGCCAACACTTACCGGCATCTCTTCCCCAATACCGGCTTCTGGTGGCTTATATTTGCTTACAGGTTCTTCCGCCACCTTTTCTTCCTTGAGAGAATTATATTCAATTCCTCTTGCGACTTCAGGGCTTACAGAGGATTCCGATTCAGCCCCAGATGATGGTTCATATACGGTCTGGCGCATCGGTTGTTGCGGCTCAATCGACGGCGTCGGAGGAACATATTCCGCCGCCGGTTGGGATTGTGACATAGCCGCCGAAGGTTCTACCCGCGTTGCCTCCGGAGATGAAACCGCTTCTTTGGATGGTTGTACTGTTGCAGGTCGCGTCGTCTTCGCCTTTTCCAGCACAAGTTTGATAATCATTTTTAGAGTATCAAAGACGCCCTTTCCGGTAACCGCTTCAGCTTCAAAATGCTTCCACCCCTTAGGATTAAGCTTAGCCTCCAATTCAGGTATGGATAAAATGCCCGGCAAGTCGCGCTTATTATATTGAATGACAATTGGCATCTCATCAGCGCTATATCCGTATTCAGCCAAATTCTCTTTTAAATTAGTCAATGATTCAATATTTTCATCCATCTTTTCGGCCTGGCTGTCGGCAACAAAAACGAGACCGTCAGCCCCCCGAAGAACCAGCTTTCTTGTGGCGTTGTAGTAAACCTGCCCGGGGACGGTATATAGCTGAAATTTGGCCGTAAAGCCATTTATTTTACCAATATTAATCGGCAGAAAATCAAAGTATAAGGTCCGGTCTGCCTCGGTCGCCAGTGAAATCATCTTTCCTCTGGTGGTAGCCGGCACCTTTTTATGTACATAGATTAAGTTTGTCGTCTTTCCCGAAAGCCCCGGGCCATAATAGACAATCTTACAAGTCACTTCACGCGTTGCGTAATTTATTGATACCATATCGTCCTTCTAATACTCAAATCTTGAAAGTCTTATCCATTGCCCTTTATCTTGGCAACGGCATTCTTAATCTCAAGCCGTATTAATCCGATATTGACATCCCTCTCGGCCGTTACAACCAGAATTCCTATTCCGGCTTCCGAGAAAAATAGTTTTCCTGTGGCCGCTTCTATTGTTACCTGCGACAAAGGCATCTGTTGCAGACGATCCAATGATCTCTGAATATTGGTGGTAATCGATGCCGCCAATGCCCCAACCGCCTCTTCCTCAAGGGAAGTATCCAGATCGGAAGCAATCACTATCCCATCATTGCCGACAATCATGGATCCCGTAATTCCGGTCGTTCTGTTTAAATCTTCAAGAATTTGATACATATTGCTCCTCCGGGCTGTGCGACAAAATATTGCCGTACCGTTCGGACATATATTTCTTAATCATATCAACAGCCTGCGCCGTCCTAATGCCGATAAGCTCATCTTCTCCCCTATCGGCAAGAACGAGCAGGTTGAATTTTCCATCGAATACAATGGTCAATTTTTTCTGGCCAAACGAGATATCCATCTTGTCCGGCAAAGCATCCTTTTCATTACGACTGAGTATGGCCTTATTAGTCTGTTGGAGAAGTAATGACATCGGCGCCCAAATATCCGGATTCGCCTGACCTCTCTTAAAAGATGCTACTGTTAATCCCTCATTATCTATTATAGCGGCCAAATTGACCACATGATTTTCCCCAAGATATCTGACGGCACGCTCAAACCCATTGAGATCATGCCCTCCAAGTGTCAATTCCGCTCTCGAATCCGAACCCGCAGGCTCTAATCCCGCATGATGTTTCTGTTCGGCCTGATGCGACATATAAGGCTGAGTAATCTCCTCGCCGCCTGTCGGTGCGGGAGTATATCTCTTAATATAATGCTTTCTTCGTGCGACATCGGCGCCGATCATCGTCATATAAAACGGTTTGATTGCAAAAGGAGCGATAACAATATGGAAAATAATGGCCGGAAGATATCGAGATATCCCCATTATCAACGCCGCAGAAACATCGACACTATACATTAGGGATATCATCAAGCCCAGCGCTGAACCTAGCACAATTCTATAAAGAAATGTCAGCCCAGCCCCTTGAACAACCTGCATGAATGTCGCACCGGAATAAAACAAAAATAAGACTATGCCATAATAAATAATTTCGACAACTGCATAAGCGATAGAACCAGTGGCAAGGCTTATTCCCAATTTTGATGGAAAAATAACCATCGGTACAATTATCAGCAGGCTCGAAATTAGTAATAATACTAAACCGCTATTTCTGCCGGTAACGCTCATTGTATAAATCCTTTAACAAGGCTAAAATCCTCATCTAATCGGCTCAAGAATGATGAAAGTCTCATTCTCAACGTTCCCAGATTTATTTTCTTATTGGCCTTAATAAGGAGCAAATTATCTTTCAATGATATTATTTTTATAACAAGAGGATCGGCCTCAATCAATATTGTCTCATATTGTCCAAATTTGCAAATTCCAATCTGTGATTTGACCGCTCTGACAATATCACATATTACTGCCCCAAATTCATCTGCCGGCCGCTCGTCTTCCCATCTTGCATCTGCCACCAGACCTTCCTTGTTTATCAACATGACACCATCAACGCCGGGGATTCCATCAATATTATCCAATAACTGAGTAATATTGATTTTTTCTCCGGATTTCAAAATCGCCGGCTTCTCAGCAGACGCCATACCAACGCGTTGAGGCTTCGGTTCCGGTGATTCCGGTTCGGTCTTCCGGAATTGCTCCTGAGGCATTCTTCTGGCTATCTGAAGCAACTTTTGCACCTGCTGATTATTTGGATCAGCATCATATAACCTATTTAGAATTTTGGTCGCCTTCGCCGGTTCAGATTTATAAAGATAAATCTCCCCCAAAAGTAGGTCGGCCGGATGACTGTTCCCTTCAAATTCTATAGCTTTCAACACCTCTATTTCCGCCCAGTCATAAAGCCCCTTATCAAAATTAATTTTCGCCATAACCACATGGGCCGAACCGTATTTGGGGTGAATTCTCAAGCCATTTTGGCAGGCCCGAAAAGCCTTATCCAATTCACCCTTTTTGCGATATGCTTCCGCTAAGGCCGCAAAAATCTGCGAATTTGGATTCTCGTCCAAAATTTTGTTACACTTGGCTATTCTTTCATCTAATTCGGCGCCAGTGCTCATATACGAGTCTCCAAATTGATGGCCAAGGCATTTATCATTAAAGAATTATAAATCTTCATATTTTAATTTTTCTAATTATAATCGCCACCAGCAGTTATGTCAACCAAATTAAATTATCCCAAAATTTTTCTTATTTGAAACAATCCCACCAGCCATGTGCCGCCCATTACCAGATATAGCATAGTTGCCACAAATTCCGGAATCGGCAAAATATGCGCCTTATGGCTGACCACAAAAACCTGCGCCAAAACCAAGGCCGCAAAACCAAGAACAAACATTTGCCAGCTTCGCGACATCAGTCCACCGCGAACCAGCGATAGCACTTTTAGCCCCCATACCAAACACATTACCGCACATACCAGCAGAAAAAAATTAAATATGCCAGTGGCTGAGAAAAAACTCTCGCCCCCAGTATTGGCGCTGGCGCTTTGGGCCACAAATAGGCTCAAAGCAATAGCGCCTATTGCTGTTTGTCTGATTTTATTTTTCATGAAGCGCCCTTTACAAGTTTTACTACCCGATCTGATTTTTTTATTGTACTAAGCAGATTTTCATCAATCTGATATTTTTTCACCAATTCCCGTTTTAACGCTAACGGTTCGGATACTTCCTTCCTGACCTTGGATACTGCCTGACGATATATCCCGATACCAAGGAAATAGTAAACATACTCGAGCTGATTCCCGAGCATATTTTCCAATGCCGACATGACCGTATGCATTCTAACCGTTTCCGGAATCTTCTGAATTTCAGAGTAAAATTTATCGAAAGTTGGGGTGAGATCAACGCCCGGGTCAAATCCCGGAAAATATGTAAGCAACCCCTGTCGGAATCCGGAAAGATAGCGGTTAAACATTGGATTCTGATCCCCAACAACCTCTTCGATGAGCGAGCGAATTCTATAAAAACAATTGTTGTAAAGCGCAAACAGAATCGAAAGAACTATCTCTTCATCATTTTCCGGAGAAGCTTCTTCCTTGATCACTTTTTTGCCCGAACTCTGTACCAAACCTCCGACTATTAATTTATAGATTGCCCTGCAAGTCGGAAATTCACCCATCGGCGAAAGACCTATAATATCCGTAAGGGTTCGTTCTCCATTAATCAACGATATAAGACGGAACTCATCAATACTTAAGGTCAATTCATCTTTTTTGGTTTTGGGCGTCATAGAAAGTTTAAGCATGATATCATCGGGCGGAAGGACTTTCTGAATTTCGATCCATTCATCAATACGGCGGGTCCCTTCCATAATGATATTCATGGTATTTAATTCAATGGAAAACTGCAATTTTTTGGGAGCGACTCCTTCGGCAAATTTGAACTCACCTTCCTGCCATGAGAAAAGATTATAAACTATTTCCTCTATCTGCAGTTTAAGACATTCAATAATCTCTTCCTTTTCGAAAAGATTAAGGTCCACAAGGGTTGTCCCCAGTTGGCGACCGGTCTGCTTGTGAAGCGAAATGGCGCGTTCAAGGTCTCCCTTCTGTATTTTACCCCGCTTCAGAAGAAGATTCCCCAACAAGTCCTCTGAGGAATTTATGGCTGAAGCATAAATTATATTCCCCTCGCGGAAGGCAACTTCTTTCTGGCGGGCCCCGGTGGAAACTTGGAGTATTCCCGTTTTCTTGCCGGTGGCCAATAGCTGTAATATGTCCGGAAATGAGACAGTTTTTAAATTCCCAATTAGGCTCATAATAATACAACTCCCCCAAAACCTTAAGAGGTTGGGTAATCCTATAATCCTAATATTTCTTTTATGTTATCGGGAAAATGACGCTTAATCTTAACCGCAAGAATGGGGCAAAAACTATTTTAGAATTTCGAACCGACCATTTTTTATAACCAATTCTACCGCTCCAACTTGAGAGATCTCCAAAACATTGATTTGTTTCCCCCCTTTCATATACAATTTCCCATCCCGATACATCAAAACTTGATCCGGCAGTTTATATGAAATAAAATAATTTTCGAATAAATTCAAATTTGACAAAGCCAAAGTATCATTTATGGCAAATTGTGATGTAACCAAGACATTCTGTTTTAAAGCAGAAAACAATTCTTCCAGCTTTTGCACACCCCCCAAGTATGAGTCCTGAAAGATAATTCGGGAAAATTCAAAATCATAAATGACGCTCCCTTCCATAAGGGTAAGCGTATTATTTTCGCCGGATGACCATGAATTTTGAGAATAAAATACTATTTGAATTGAATCATATTCCATCTGATTTAGCAAACATATATCATCAAACATATTTTTTGTGGACAATGGCAAATAGCATTTTTTTATCAATCCCGTCCGATATAGTCTGGCCGCTTCCTGCGCGCTGAAATGATCGGTGGACAATAGTATTACCTCTGCTCCTGATAATTCAAATCTTCTCAAATAAGG
>JAGVEJ010000041.1 GCA_020058225.1 Candidatus Zixiibacteriota bacterium
ACGCCGTCATTCGAGTCTCGACTACAAAAGTCCGGTTGAGTTCGAGATGACGACAAAACCAACTTAACTTCCTGTCCGTTTTTCCGGGGGAAGACCAAATATCCATCAAATTTAAAATGCACAAGCCCCCCATATAATGTCGCTTTCTGTCCTACTGATGCAAGTGTATCAAGTTGCCAGAGCGTTGCTTCAAGTAGACCCTTAGATTTGGCAGCCAAGGAATCATATGACATGCTTATCGTTTCAAAGTTTTTCGTAAGCCTTTCATTTAGGGATCGATAGTGGGAACCCGACCATTGCCATACAACCCATACAATTCCACCGATAAGACCTAAGAGGGTAAGAAATTTCAGAATTCCGTCGATGAAGTCCCAAAATGGGGATTTGTATTCCCTATATATATATTTTCTTGGAAAGAATACATAAAATGTCTGACGAATCCTATGTCGCAACATAAATACCTTCCGACAAATTAAATACCCCCGGCAGGACTCGAACCTGCTACCCTCTGCTTAGAAGGCAGATGCTCTATCCAGATGAGCTACGGGGGCATACATCTGATTTCCCACAAGAATATCCCGAAAAATGCAACGCTTGTCAAGGCAGAATCTTTGATTTTGTATGGGAACATTTGACGACAGGCAAACATTTTGTTTAATTATATGCCAATGAATTCGTACAAACAAAATTATGCCTTCAACCAACAGGGGCGTGTTGAAAAACCCTACAAATGCGCCGTCAGGAATCCCTTCCTGACGGAATTCCGTAGGGAGAGACTCCCTACGGCGCAGGGCTTGAGACTTTTTCAGCAGTCCCAACAGGGCATAGCGGCCAATAACCGACCATCCTGTAGGCCTATGCTTTATTTGTGATAATTATATATGATTTATTTTATCCAGCTGTTGATTGACATCGCCATTTTCTGGATATTGGTTTGGACCGGCCAATCGTCGATCTTATCCCATATTATTAGTTTTATTGCCGCAATAGTTCTGACTTATTTTCTTAGAGCAACACGCCTTTTTAAGGGCGAATCGCCCCCATTTACAAAACATAAGCTAATCATAAATCTAATGGCGCTATTTCTTCGGGGGGGAATATTGGCTTTGGCATTACAACGTTGGGGTTGGTCGCCGGTTATATCAATCTTGCCGGCGGCAATTGGGTCAACAGGAATTTCATATATTGGAAATTTCATTCTTGCGAAAGACAATTCCGAAAAAAATGACTCAGATGAACTCAAAAAACGACCGGTGATTTTGGGAATCATTATATATCTTTTTGTCTTGCGGTTGATTTATATAGGAATCCCCGATTTAATTCCAGAAGAAGCTTATTATTGGAACTATGCGCAACATCTCGACTGGGGATATCTTGATCATCCCCCGATGGTAGCGTGGATGATCAAGGTCGGGACAACAGTTTTCGGTAATACCGAATTTGGAGTTCGAATATGGGCGCTGATTTCGTGGCTTTTTGTAATAATATTTGGCGTTCATCTTGCAAAAAGTATGTTTGATAAAAAATCTTCGCTTTATATGGCGCTGTTACTTTCGGTTCTCCCCTTTTTCTTTGGAATAGGCGCTCTTATGACTCCCGATGCCCCACTTACGGCCTGCTGGGCAGGAACGCTTTATTTTCTTTATCGGGCATTATCTCTGGGGAAAAAAAATAGCTGGTTTGGCGCGGGGATATGTATCGGATTGGGAATGCTCTCCAAATACACTATTGCTTTGATAATTCCTCCCATACTGCTTTTTATTCTTCTTGATACCCGCTCAAGACATTGGCTGTTCAAACCCCAACCCTATTTGGCCGCGGCCTTGGCCTTCATTTTGTTTGCTCCGGTTATATATTGGAATTCACAACACAATTGGGCCTCATTCCTTTTTCAAACTGCGCGAAGACTAAATGAAAAAATATATTTCTCGCCCCATCTGCTTTTAGGGTCGATGCTTGTACTCATAACGCCTATCGGTCTGATGGCCGCATTCATGGCGATATTCAGAAATAGGGCCGATAACAAGACAAATAACAGCGGTTTTGATTCGCATCGCCAATGGCTATTTATTTTGATTTTGTCCTTGTCGCCATTAATCGTCTTCACAATATTCAGTCTATCTCACCAACCTAAAATAAATTGGACTGGCCCCCTTTGGCTTGCCATACTTCCATCAATTGCCTTTGCTATGGCCTCACCCGCAAAGAACGGAAATGCCCTTTCCTCGCTAATATGGAAATCATGGATGCCGACAATTATAACTCTTGTTCTTCTATATGGAGCGGCTTTTAATTACCTGAGACCGGGATTCCCATGCATTTTATATCCGCAGAATATGACCGAAATTGCGGGCTGGAAGGATTTGGGGAGGCAAATTGAAGATATTGGCCACGAAATTGAAGCACAGACTGGAGTGACGCTCTTAATTGTCGGCATGGATAAATACAATATATCCAGCGAACTTGCCTTTTATGGTGATCCGGAAGGACCAAGCCGAACGGCAGGGAGCCATCTTTTTGGACATAGAAGTCTGATGTACCAATTTTGGTTTCCAGAATCAGATCAGAATGGGAAAACCATGCTCATGGTTAATACCAACAGGGAAAGTTTGGATGAAGAAGCGGTGAAAAGCAGATTTAATGAATTGACTGAAATTGCGGAGATACCGGTGAAGCTAAATGGAATAATTATCGGAAAATACTTTTATCGAACAGGCTTTGGCTATAAGGCAAGATAATATAATGTGCGTGGTTCGCCGTGGCGAATCCACATCTGCCGATAACTTCTTGTGGCACATAGGGCAATTAAATCATCATTGTTCCATTTCAAGAATTATGACACAGCCTCTATAAGGCAAGATGATATTCTTTTAATGTTTGAATTCAATCGCTTATTAATCTATTTTCTATTGCCAACGTCATTTTAACCCCTATATTTTGTCCAATATGGAAGAACAATCATTCGGAAGTTATAAAGTTGTAAAAAAAATCGGCGCTGGCGGAATGGCGCGGGTTTTTTTGGCGGTTCACAAAGACATTCCCAACCTGAAAGTAGTCCTAAAAATCTTGAGTGACCCCAACTTGGTCGAGCGGTTTAAGCAGGAAGCCGACAAGCTGGCCCTTCTCGATGGACATCCCAATATTTGCCAGATAAAGCATTTTTTCAATCATGGCGAGGATATGGTTATTGCCATGGAATACATCGATGGCGTTACTCTTGATGACAAAATGAAGGTGTCCGGAAAATTCCCAATCCCGGATGCCATGAAAATAGTATCCGAGGTGCTGGATATTCTGGAATTCGCTCACCAAAAAGGGATTTATCATCGCGATATTAAACCCAGCAATATCATGATTGATAATAGCGGACGAGTAAAAATTATTGATTTTGGAATTGCCAAAGCCAAAACCGATCCCAATTTGACAACGGTTGGAACTGCCTGCGGCACGCCAGCCTATATGGCTCCGGAGCAGTTTGTCCCCAATGATGAGACAGATTATGCCAAAATTGATATCTATGCCACCGGAACTACGTTGTATTACATGTTGACCAACCAGCTTCCCTTTAAGGGGGATAATGAATTTGTCCTGCGGGATGCCAAACTGTTCACCAATCCCATAAAACCCCGCGATGCTAATTCCGAAATTACCAAACCGCTTGAGGAAATTATCTTGAAATCGCTCAAGAAAGATCCCCAAGAGCGGTACCATTCTGCCACTGAGATGAAAAATGCCCTTGATCATTTGCGTATTAAAAAGGAGACAGAAACTGAACTGATTCGTCCCTCGGGCAAGCAACCAGACCCGCGTCCATCTTCAAAATTGAAATGGTTCATAGCCGCCGGAGTGGCCATCATTGCAATCATTGCCATAATTCTTCTTATGCAACCGTCGGGTAAACACGAAGAAACCCAAAAACCGCCGCCGGATACTCTTAAAACCGACCCAACCATCAAAATGGATACTGTAACAACTATTGCCGAAAGACCAACGGGATTGGTTGCCATTTCCATAACGCCGTCAGGAGATATTTTCTTCGATAATCATCTACATACTAAAGGGGCATCTTTTACAAGTATTACCTCAGACACAGGATGGCATTCTATCAGGATTCAAAATCATCAGGCAATAAATAAAGAAATTGTTGATTCGATTTATTTGGAAACGAACAAGGCAAATACAAAAAAATATTCTTTCCAAATGCCTCAAATTGCCACATCGGCGAATAATTCAACCACCCCTCAGGGTTCTGATATAAGCACAATAATTATCGGTTCAAAACCAATGGGAGGAGCCAAAATTTATATCGATGGCGTATTTCAGGAGAAACGCCAGACCCCGAATACTTTCAAACTAAAACCGGGCAGACATGACATACGGGTTGTTTTGCCGTTAGAAAATGGCGATAAAATAAAGGATTCCACCGTATTTCTTTCGGAAAATGATACTTTTCGCGTTATTTTTGATTTTGAAAATTGAGTTTTTTTATTTCATAAAGTATAATATATTTAGACAACAAATAATTCTATTAAAAGGAGTCAGGGATGAATAAACCAAAAACTTTTTTGGTTATTATTTTCACTTTCCTATTGGCGTCGGCCATTGTTTCCGCTCAGGAAATTTCTGTGGCCGATAAACTTGCAGAAGCATTGAAACTCTATGGTGAAACCGAATTTGACAAAGGGATAACCACCGCCAATGAATGCCTAAAGCAAGCTAATCTAACATCAAGGGACAGCATCGCCATCTATGAAGTGTTAAGTATTATCACTTATGCCAAAGGTGAGGAACATTTAAAAACCGCCTTTGGATATCTTGATAAAATTTCCAAACTCGGGCCTTGCGTTATTCCATTACCTCATGAGATTTGGCCGCAGGAATTAAGAGACAAATGGTATCAAATTTTGAAAGCCAAGGATGCCTTAAGCTGTCCAAGCGAAGGCGATGGGAAAATTCAAACCATAGCAATAATGGAGTTTGATAATTTCTCCATTGGCAAATATCAAGAACAGCTCGGAGCGCTGAGCAAGGGTTTGGCTGATTTCTTTGAACATGATTTCCGTAAAATCAGCGCCCTTAAAGTTGTTGAACGCGATAAAATTGATTTTGTTTTGAAAGAGTTGGAACTTCAAAAATCCGGGCAGGTTGATCAGGCCACAGCCGCCAAAATCGGAAAAATTCTGGGGGCGCAAATCATGGTCTTTGGAAGTATTACTCAACTGGATGATAATAACTCCCGTATGATTGTGCGTGCCGTCAAAGTGGAAACTTCAGAGATTATTGCTTCGGTGGACAAACAGGGAAAACCGGAGTATTCCAAGATGGAAAAAGAGCTGGTGGAAGATTTGGCAAAACAACTTAATATTCAAATCAATGACCAGACCAAAAGCTTGCTAATGGAAGGGGGAACCGATTCCTTCGATGCCACCACCGTCTATTCCAAAGGCTTGGATTATATGGATAAATACGATTATAGGAATGCCTATGAGTGTTTCAAGAAAGCATTTGAATTAGATAAAACATTCGCCGAAGCCAAGAGAAAAATGGAGATTTATCGTCCTCTGGCCGGATGAACAAAATCCAAGAGGCCATTATGCTAAAAAAGACAATAATATTATTAATAATATTTCCGTTGCTATTGGGATGCTCGCCAAGTCTATATACCCAGGGAAAGAAGCTTTCTTCACAGGGCATGTATTCAGCCGCCATTGAGCATTTCCAAAAGCAATTATTAACAAATTCCAACAATGCTCAAACCTGGCGGGAAATGGGTATTGCTCAATATAAATTGGAGCAATACCAAAAAGCGCGGGAATCGTTGAATCGAGCCAATCAAATCAAACAAGACCCCATGGCTTATCTATATATCGGTTTGATTCAGGAGCGTGATGAAGAATACGATGACGCTATATCCGCTTATTCGATGGCTTTGAGCCTAAAACCCTCGAGTGACCTAAAATCATCAATCAGGGGACATATCGATCACCTAATCTCGAAACGGCTCAGACGGGATGTTGACCAAGCAATTCAAAATGAATCGAAAATCCAAATCTCCTCCATCCCGGAAAACACCATCGCCGTGGTTAATTTTGATGGTTCGCATTTATCGCCTGAAATTGCGCCAATAAGCGCCGGTCTGGCGGAATTTACTTCGATTGACTTGTCCAAAATTAGTTCCATTCGGGTGGTGGAAAGACTTAAGATTGATGCTATTACCAATGAATTAAAGCTCGCCGCAACGCAATATACAGATCCCAAATATGCCCCGAAAATGGGGCGACTCCTTGGAAGCCGCAAAATTGTAACAGGTTCTCTGACTGGGATTGGCGATAAAAACATCCGTCTTGATGGCGCAATAGTCAGCACGGCCGATAGTATTTCCGCAACCACCGAACCAACTGAAGGGAAATTAAAAAATTTCTTCAAAATCCAGAAAGATTTTACCTTCAAAATTATAGATCAGCTTGGAATCACGCTTTCATCTGAAGAACGCAACGCCATAAAAAAAGTGCCGACAGAGTCTTATTTGGCATTTTTAGCCTATTGCAGAGGAATCGATTACAGAAATCGCGGTATGTATGGCGAAGCGTTCAATGAATTCAATAATGCGGCAGGCCAAGATGCCGGCTTTGTCGAGGCGCAAATGCAGGCGCAGGCAATGACAAAAGCCAATCAATCCGAACCAACTGATCCCTTGGCTGATTTTGAATCTATCGTCGATAATGAAAAAACAGAGCAAAACAGAAAAGAACAGGCCTTGGACACTCGTCTATCAACCGCTATAAATAATTCCGGGGCCATACCTGGCCTGTCAGTTAACAGCGCCCCCTTATCCCAGGAAGGGATGCTCAACACCGAAGGTACCGGAACTGTAATAATAGGGGGGAATCCCGATGCTCAATAAATACAAAATATTGACGATCGCCCTATTGGGCATTTTCCTTTTACTTTATCCAACGGCAATCGGCCAGATAGTCTATAAACAGCCCTCTTTAACAAGCCTCCAGCTCATCTATACCGGCTGGACACTTGAAAATGATACCCTGAAAACTGATATCTCCCAGCTAATGCTCCCATTAGGCGGTTATGTTGCTTTGAAAGATAACATGGATGCCAATATATATATTGCCAATTCATCCACACAGTTGGTTTCACCGGAACAAAATTATACCCTTTCCGGTACCGGCGATATTAGAATCCAGGTGAATCATTCCTTCTATAATGATGCGCTTCTTTTGAGCGGCGGGATAAACCTGCCGGTCGGCAAGAAAAAATTAAGTCTGTCCAACGAATTGATAATCATGGATTATTTGTCAAAAGATTATTTATCGTTCCCAATGAATCGATTCGGCGAAGGATTCGGGCTCAATTTACTTCTTGGCGGCGCCAAAATGTTTGGTGAATTCAAATGCGGCGGCGGATTATTATACCAATTTAACGGTTCCTATGAACCATACAATAATGGATTGGATTATAATCCCGGCGATATGTTTAGTATCAATGCCGGAACGGAATGGCAGAAAGATTCCTATATTTTGACGGGTGACATCATTGGGACAATTTACACCACAGATAAATTGGATAATAAAAAGGCCTTCAAGCAAAGCCCTCAGGCTGATTTACGACTCGGTGGAATTTACAAAAAGGAATCATATAATCTTGGCCTCAACCTAAGGTATCTATTAAGAGGAAGAAACACCCGCTATGGACAAAAAGAAATTATAGTGGAGCAATTGAAAGTTTACGGCAATGAATTCGATATTTCCGGCAAGGCCTCGCTGTTATTCGGCGATAATTGGACATTTAATCCACTGGTAGAATTAAAAATAATTGCCGAAAACGAGGATAATTTCGGAAATTCCAAAATCATCGGCACAGGCGCCAGTCTCGATAAACAAATAGATAAACATGTCGCTTATGGTTTTGGCTTTGAATATCTCTTGGGAACTACCAATGCCGGCGATATTGATTTAACCGGCTATCGCCTAACCTCACATCTAACGGCAACTTTTTAGGGGGATTCAATAATGAAAAAAATAACATTCTTCGTATTTTTAATCCCCCTCGCAATTGCAATATTGATTTTGGGATTGCTCGATTGCTCCGAGAAAATAACCAATAATGGCAATAATTATCAACCGGTCTCAATGAGCCTAAAATATTCATCGAGCGAGTTCACACCAAACATCGTCTTTTACATTGTCGCCATTTCTGCTCCCGATATAGTACCACCTATTGTGGATACCCTTAATTATCTCAGAGATTTTAATCCCTATGATACCGTGGTCGTCCCCTCCGGCAGAAATAGAAAATTTATGCTTGAGGCTTTTGGTTATGGAGAATCCAATGAAATCGATCGCCTTTTATATAGGGGAATGGCAACAACCGATATATCATCGGGAAGTACGGTCAGCTTGACAATTGATATGTATCCGGTGCCGACATGTCTTAAGTTTTCGCGGAGATTCATATCGGTTCAGTCTGAATCTCCATTTACTCTCGATATAAAGGCTTTTAATATAAAGGACCTGAGATCCATTATAATTAATATTCCATATAATTTACAGGTTATTGGTGGGTCTGGAGCATTTGAGGTTGACAGTGCAACCAAGGGAATCAGCCTGATTGGAAATGATCAATTTGACTCGGGACATGGGGAAACATCCTTTTTCATCGAAATTAATCAGAACAATCAGGAAAGAATAATTGCAGATGCAAATGGAAATGCCACTCTGGCTAAACTGTTTCTCAAAGCCCATTCCGGTGGTTTCATTAACCCATTTCCTCTTTCATTGGAGGTAATAGAAATAAACGGAGAGCTGATTTCTCAAGATACTAGTAGCATTTTTGTAGATTACTGCGAAGTATATATCAAACAATTATCCATTAGTAACCCAATTGAAAATCAAATATTTCAAAGCGGCGTGATTACCGTTGAGGGAGTTATATCTGATAGCATGGTGCAATCAGCCACATTGTCGCTCAATGGCCATATACAGCAAATTGCGATTGAAAATAAAATATTTCATCAGCCGGTGGTGTTATTTGCGGGAAGAAATGAAATAATTGTAACCGGATTTGCGCCATTAAATCAGCAATACGCTGATACGGTGATTGTCAATTGCAACATGTTTTCGCCTGCCTTAAGAGTCCAGTTAAATTGGGATAAGGACAGCACAGATGTTGACTTGTGGGTAACCGAACCCGATGGCACACCTGTCTATCATAATAATAGGCAATCTTCGAATGGCGGAGTCTTGGATATTGACGACTTGGATGGGTTTGGACCTGAGAATTATTCGATAATGCAACCTCCAAATGGCATATATTCCATCAAAGCAGTTTATCATAATGACTATGGATTTGGCCCATCAATTGCAGAATTTAAGATTTTCAAGTCCGATAATTTAATATATCATTTCGAGGACACTTTGTATTTCGTAAGTGATACAACTCGCGCATACAAAATTCAGATGCCTGAAGGTACAGTTATCCTACAAGAAAAGTGAAACAGTCAGGAAAATTTCCGACTTTTGCCTTGGTGTCCCACTCCGCCGCAGACGGACGCTGGGTAATTGCAGGGACGCATGGCATGCGCCCTTGCCGTTCATTAAATTAATATTATAGTTGCGCCGGTTCTTGCGTCTCCAATAAGCCATAGACTTACCAATTTATTGGGGCGTGTGAACTGGCGCATTTCTTATACTGAAATGATTTGTAATCAGGTAACCCCACCCAACGGGCTTGTTGAAAAACCCCCAATATTGAGGGAATTGATATTTCTTTTTTTCCGCGGTGTCAGGAACCCTTTCCTGACACCTTCATGCATCACTTTTTCCGCGGTGTCAGGAACCCTTTCCTGACACCTTCATGCATCACTTCCGCTCGCAAATTCACTACAACCTCAATGGTAATTCCCAGTTTTGTAGGTCAAAACCCCTTGTGGTTTTGACATTCTTCCTGCTACCCCAACCCATTTAATGGCGGCACTCGAATAGAATTTTCAATTTCAGAACCAGGTGATTGCAATATAGAAATCTACAATATTCTCGGACAACGTGTTTGGAATAAGACCTTGCCGGAAATGACAGCAGGGCGGCATTTTGTCAACCTCGGCAATAATGATATTGATAATTTTGCTTCAGGTGTATATTATTATAAGGTAACTATTAACAATAATTCGATTGCAAAGAAAATGCTTATACTTAAATAAGGAGAATAAATATGCGAACCCTGTTTATTTTTTTGTTATTTATATGGGGACCTATTATAGCCCATAGCCAAATTCAAACGACCATTGGCGATTTCGAAACGGATCTCGACTTTTATCTTACAACCGAATCCAGGTTTTTCGTTGGCTCGTTCAATTTTCAATCTTTACCCAGGCCGCTTGAACCATGCAAAGTGGATTTTATTCTGGAAATATCCAAAGAACAACCTGAAATATCGGCGAATGAGTGGGAGATCAAAATCGACTATCGCGACGACGCTGTTCGCATTATAAGCGACACTGTATTCCATTGGCCCGGACCTCATAAGGTCGGTAGCAGATTTACAGGAACCCTTGAATTTATCCCCCTTCGCTCCGGTTATTCGGACTTTGGCAATTGGAGCATAACGTTATATTATCATCACCCTGTATGGAATCTGCATGAAAGTAAGAAGATCGGCATAGGTTTCCGCTGGTGTCTAAGTCCTGATGGCGAATTACTCTACCTGGGCAAGGGACCCGGAATGCCTGAAGATTGCGGAAATCTCAGCTCTATTTTTTTCAAGGGAGATTCTATTCATATTGCGTCATTACCGGGAAAAAGAAGCAGATATCCTTTTCTATATAGTATTCTTATTGAGCCTCAACCTCGTATTGGAGACACATCTATTGTTCATTATTTTCTAAAATCCCAAAAAGACTTTCCTGCCGGATTCGATTTAAGGATAGAATTCGACGGAATGGAAATCAAAGAGCCTCCAACGAAGATGGATAATGCCATTTCCAATGGAGATGAGCTAGAGCTTCGGCTTAAAATAGTACCATTACCGATCAGGTTTGACCATTCGATTAATCTTATGATCCGCTTTGAGGATGTGAGAGAGGGTAAGATTTCATCTCAATCTATAAAATGCTTCTTTGTATTTAACGAGGATAGCACGCTGAAGCTTATAAATACCGAGGGATTCCCCCCTTTTCGCGAGGATTTATATCCGACTAATTTCCCCGATCGGATTGAGGGCGATGGTGGAGAAATAGATATAAAACGAAATGATAATGACAGCTTGTAAAAAGAAAGCCGGAGGATTATATGTACAGAATTAAACAAATATTGGCGGCC
>JAGVEJ010000028.1 GCA_020058225.1 Candidatus Zixiibacteriota bacterium
CGGCAGCCCAGATGCTGCGGATTTCTGAGGTATCGAGGACACGGTTGAAAAGCTCGATCTCATCCAGCGTGCCGGCAAACGTCTGACTGGGAGTTATGAGATTTCTCGCCATTACGAAAGGTGCGGTGTTGGTCAAGCTCCCCTGATAACCCGTTGGATTGCCTATGGGGCCCAGGGCGCTGCCATCCACATAATGTAACCAACCCGAGGGACTATTTCTGTCAACGGTGAGCGCAACATGATGCCAATTCCCATCAGCGACAAACCCTGTCGTGATACAGTTATTATAACCAGTCCCGTCACCAATCTGCGAACCTAAGTAACCGTTGACCATAAAGAGCACATAGCCGGATATATTAGGGACAGAGCCCGTTCGCTTGTCCAGGATTGTCCGTGTCCCGGATGCATTTGTAGTTTTGATCCACAAATCGACGGAAAAATCGCTCGTGCCGAAGTTCAATTCGGAATGATCCGGCACATCAACGGAGTTTGCCCCCCCAAAGCTCAATGCCCCCCCAACCTTTCCGGCCACCGGAACCGGACTGCTCATCCAGGTACCGGCATTATTGACGCCGCCTGCCGCTATGTCATTTGCAGTCGGGCCCGATGCCTCATTCAGCGGCCACCAGGCGGTCATGCCGCTTGGCGGCGGCACACACTGAGCATTAATGCTCCGATTGAGCAATAATAGACTAAAAATTACTGCTGTGATTTGAACCAAGCAGAAAATGCCTCTACGCATCTCTCCTCCTCGGGGTAAAGGTTAAAATACTGATGTCACGCCATACAAACTCCCCGTAACCGGGGTATCCTGAATTAGATGCATATAATTAAGTCAAAACTATTTAAATGTCAAGAACTTTTTGTCGTGTTTTAAATCCACTATTCCGTTTTCAATCTGAGAAATACAGCAATGATAAAAGAAGGGGGGGTATTTCTCCCCCCTTTTGATTTGCCGCCTATTTCATCTTATCCTTTGACCAATGGCGTCATAAATATTGCATTATCCATCCTGGAATCATCCAATTCCAAATATTGCTTGTATTTGGCGATCAGCCCTATCCAGAATTCCATTTCATTTGCTGGGGATTCGTTAAGCCGGGTTTTCCAGTATGCAATCTGTGATTTGATTTCCGTCTCATCAGGTTTCATTATGCCATTCTGGATGATAACCGGGCAGGCCAGATAATCTCCTTCATCAGAGACCTTGATCTTTATTCTTGGGGCAAGAAATGAGGCTTTTATCAGGAATTCAATCACCAAATTGGCATTGTATTCATCATCTCTAACTTTGGTAAAGCCGCTCATCAGGTACTTACTGCCGCGATAGCCGCCTTTGCTGACTTCTATTAAACCATGCTCAAGTAGGCTCTGCATCCCGTTCGGCTTTTGCAGTTCAGCGGTAATTCTGCGCCAAACCTCTCCAACCCGCAGGCCAGTCTCATCCCAGGCTGACCAATGGGGCGAAATGCTGAATCGTTCCAGAGAGAGTCTTTCACAGCTCCATTTGAAGTCCGCGTTGTATTTCTCATGGAGTTCCTCAATTTTCTGCCATTCTGCATCGGTTATGCGGTTCTGGCCGTCATCTTCGACTAAATAATGTATGGTTCTTCCCATGTTCTTAACCTCCGGGACTTTTTATCCCAACCCCTTGAGATAAAAAGCCCCATAATAAATGCCTTTACTATTCAGGAATAGGGCATGGTTACTGTTTTAATTGTCTTATTGAATTCGGTAAATCAGATTGCGTTTCCCGGCGCTCTCACAAATGCCGGCGGTGGGTAGATCTCGCCTTTTATAAGAGCATTAGCCAGGGAAAACAAATCAAAGGTGTCATTACAGTGGGATGCCTCAAGGATGGTATTTCCGCGCAAGTGCTTCATGATGTACATCGCCAAGGCCATGTTTTTCATGTCGCAGTCGTTGATGACCGGAAAGTCCCCATGTTCTGCCTGGCCGTTTCCCGGAATCTTGAGGAAATGATTCTGTCCAAAATAATCGTTCAGTTCCTTTTCTCGTTCGCGGTAGATTCTGACTGAGAGCTGGGCGAGCTTTTCCATCAGGTCGTCCTTGCGGCCGGTCATACTGACATTGTGTTTTCGCAAAACATCCTTGACCATATTTCCCGGAGCGTTGGATCTAAGGAATCTGCCTATCTCGAATTTCTCGGTGGCATGATTGCAGAGGGTTGCATTGGAAGTTCCCGGCTTTTCTTTTTCTTCATAGTTTAGTCCCGGGAAGAGAATGTGAAACATCCCTTCCAAGAGCATCTTCTCAGCCGTCTTGATATCAACCGTGAAGCAATACCGGTCATGGTCAAGCCGCCATTTTATGGCGATCTTCTTGGCTTGTTCGCGGGTGACCGGGTAAGCCGGCATGATCGGATAAAGCCTGATACTTTCAGCGTTTCGGGTCGCATTGTAGAGGATGATCTGGTCATAGGGGTAATCGAGTTTTCCCTGAAACCTCATCTGGAAATGCTCAATGGAGTCAGTGAGTTTGAGATGGCGGTTTTTATCGGTTATTTCAGAGAGGAATTGGGCTGACCGGAAGTTGATGGTATCGAGGGCTTCATTGATTAGGACCTTGTCATCGCCTTCAAAATCGTCCAGAGTCAGAATCTGGCTCAGGTCATATTTGCCGATGTCATCATATCCGGAGAGCTTGATGTTTTTGTCTTTTCTTTTGAGGAAATCCCGAATGGCATTGAATTCGCCATAGACTCGGCTCACCAGAGCGCTCACGGTTTTATGAGTCCAGTTGTCGGCCAGGGATTTCTTGGCAATGGCCAGCAATTCCAGATATTTCAGATCTTCCACGAAATAGATCGAATCACTAATATTGACCATCAGCCGCTCAAAAACAGAGACATTTCGATTGTAGTCATGATCAGAACAGTAATTGAAATCGTTGCAGTAGCCAAATTCCTTAAGCTCTGTAAGGAAGAGCTTCTCGCCATTGAGGGCCTGCACAAATTTACTGTTCAGGCTATGGATTGAGCTTCCACAATCCCAAGGATGGACTCCATGAAGAAGCACATCGGCTAATGGGATCTCTACTTTCTGAAAGGCAAGCCTTTTGAATCGTGGGAATCTTTGATCCGGTATTAAGTTTAAGCGGAAAGTTTGCATAACAATTCACCTCCTTCAATTTTCTCGATTTTGCGGTCACAAATCAGTGTTTCAAAGGTTGTGATATCTTTTTGAATCGACTGTCTGGTTTGA
>JAGVEJ010000069.1 GCA_020058225.1 Candidatus Zixiibacteriota bacterium
GACTATTATCCATTTTCTTTTCCATGCGACATTCCAAAGATCGCTTAATTCAAATGCTTTTCGATGTTTTTCCGGTTCCATACTATTTCAAAATATTTAATGACATTGTCCTTCAAAAGTTCAATTTTATTCTTTAAATCATCATTTTTCGCCACATTTATGCCTAAGATTATAAATCAATGTGTTGTAAGTGTAAAGATAAAATTGTCCATCTGAATTTCTCCCCAATTTTATGGGAGAAAAAGAATATTCTGCCGCTTAAACTTTTCCGCACCCAGATAAAAATAAATTCAGCCTCCCAAAACTCTATTTTTTAAATTTGCTCCAATCGCGTTCAATCGACTTGGCCATTTGCCGGATATGCTCCGTTGAAGCATGCTTTGATGAAAAATCTTTATAGACTCTTCGAATCTGCTCATCGGATAAATTCAGCTCTTTGGAAACATCGGTAATATCAGCCTTATATTCCCAGGCGTAAAGTAGAGGATCAAGAAGGTCAAAGGGAAGGCAGAAATAAAAGTCCTTATCCGAAACCGGAAGGCTAAATGTATCCGGTGATGGAGTCCTTTCCATTATTTCTTTTGGAACCTTAAAATATTCTCCAAGTTGGTAAATTTGGAGCTTATAAAGATAGGCAATTCCTTCAATATCGGTTCCCCCATCGCCATATTTGCAAAAATCACCCAAAATAAATTCCGTTTTATTTGTGGTGCCGGCAACAAGATAATTATATTGCTCGGCCCAATAATAAAGAGCAATCATGCGGGCGCGGATTTTAACATTGGCCGTGGCGGTTATGGCCAAGAATTGTTCCTTCGTGAGCCGTTTCTCTTTTTGGTTTCCTTTGCCATCGTCAATTCTTAAGGTGTAGAAATTAAACCGGTCAACATCCAAAATATTCTGTGGGAGGTGGATATTGAATTTGTAACTTTCATTATATTCCGAAAATATTGACTTAATCACATTATCCCTATTTCTATAGGCATCATAGTTTGCCACAACCGATGTCAACTCAACTGTCCGATATTCAATCCCGAGTTTGTCGATCATCTTTTTTGCATATTGTGCTGAGATTGGATTGGACTCTTTCTCAGGAAGAATTAGCGCCAAAACATTTTCTTTCCCAACCGCTTCAACCGCCAATTCCGCCACCACGGCAGAATCTATGCCTCCACTAATGCCGACTATTATTCCATCCCTTTTTGGCACGGCCTTGGTGCAGGCGCTCATGAAATCTGTCACCAATTTAGCCTCATACGCCGGATCAATCTTAAGCAGGGCTTTGCTGAATTTCATATTTATTTCCTTTCCAACTATTTATCTACTGACTCATTTCTTTCAACAACACTTTATTTACCTTGCCCGATTGATATTTGGGCAAAGAATCAACTATCTCTATATATTTGGGAACCTTATAATCGGCCAATCTTGATTTGCAGAAGTTTCTAATTTCCTTGCCGTCGCTTTTAAAACCATTCTTGAGCACAATTGCCGCCTTGATGGCCTCACCCAAGATATCATCTTTCACGCCAAAAACAGCAACTTCCGCAATCTTTTCATTCTCCAGAATGCACTCCTCAATTTCCTTGGCGCTCACCCTATTGCCGCCGGCTTTGATAATCTCCTTCTTCCGTCCAACAATATAAAAATATCCCTCGTCATCCTTGCGGGCCAGATCTCCCGTATAAAGCCAGCCATCATGCAATACCTGCTTTTCTTCATCCGGCTGATTCCAATACCCCATCATCACATTGGGACCGGATACCACCAGCTCGCCTGATTCACCCATCGGCATCTCCCGGCCATTTTCCCCCGCAATCTTTATGGTTACTCCGGGAACCGGAATCCCAATGGCGCCGATTTTATCATTAAGCCTTTCCGGCGGACAATAGGAAACCCTTGGCGAGGCTTCAGTCTGCCCATACATGATATAAATTTCTTTTTGCGGGAAAGTATTTATCAATCTTCGCACCACTTCCGGAGCCATGGCGCCGCCCGCCTGAGTAAAATACCTGAGATTTTCAAACTTACGGGAGGCAAAGGTAGTATTGTTAAGCAAAATCATAAAATTCGATGGCACACCGGAAAAACCGGTAACTATTTCTTTCTCCATTGTATCCAAAATCACTTCGGGATATAAAAATCTATTATCAATCACCAATGTTCCCCCAGTGAGGATATGTGTCAATAGCAGGGAATTCCCATAAATATAATAAAACGGCAAAATGACAATAACACTATCATGAGATGTCAGCTTGAGATATTCAACCGTTGCAATGGTATTAGAAATCAGGTTGCGATGCGAAAGCATCACGCCTTTCGGTGAGCCGGTGCTTCCCGAAGTATAAAAAATCGCCGCCAGTTCATGAGGAGCCGCTTCTGATTCTATCTGAAGATCATATTGTATTTGATTTCTATCTATATTGCGATTCAATATTGCGCCGTCAATGTCTATCCCGCCTCCAAGAATTTCATGGAATTTGGCTGTGGATAATTCCGCCGGATTCTGCTTGAGCGGCTTATCCGTAATAAGGTGACGTAATGATAAATTTTCTCTCAATATTTTTGGGAAATGCCGCTCATACTTCGCCTGCGTTATCAACACCTCGGCCTGACTATCGGCCAAGATAAAATTCATTCTTTCGGCATTAAGAGAATTATCGATCGGAACAGCCACAAGATTTGATTTACACACTGCAAAAAAGGCGATGAGATATTCAATGGAATTCTCATAAAGAATACCGACTCGGGCGCCCACGGACAATTTTAAACTATCTAAATATTTGGATAATCTCGATGTCTCAATCAGCAATTCTCTATAATTGATTTTTCTCTCATTATGAATTACCGCCTGATGGTCGGGAAATACTTCGGCGCTTTTTTGGAGAATATCAAATAATTTCATTATGATAATGGGGCGATGGGAGACAATCTTTCCGGACTGTTATCTCCCATGTTATGAAAATATTATCCCAATTTTCTTGAAATAAATCGGGAAAGATTATCAAGTGAGTCAAGATTGTCGGGAATCATTTCATTATCCTCAATAGAAATTCCAAATTCCGATTCCACAAAGGTCGCCAATTCGAGAACTCCCGTGGAATCAATAATCTCCTTCTGCATAAATGAATCTGAATCCGATAATTTGTTGCGGTCTTCGCCTATCATAAATGTTTCGGTGACAAAATATTTCACCTTCTGCTTAATAGTACCTTGATCGACAGTGGCCATAATTATTCCTTAAGGTTGATATAATTCTATTCTCAAAATCATGATTCTATTTTTTACTGGCTAATTTCAAGCGGGGCCATCCGAAGATATTCCGTGGCCTTTATTTTCCGCTCAATATTGGCATATCCCCGCTGAACTTGTTCCTCGGTTAATCCCAAGACCTTTGCCGCTTCATCTGGCGGCACTTTGTTTTCCATGGCATACCAGAGCATGTCCATCCTGTAAAAATCCAGCCCAAAGAAAAATTCCTCTTGAGTAACATCAGCGCTATATGTATCCGTCGTGGGCGTTCTCTTTATGATTTCATCTGGGACTCCCAAATATTCAGCCAATTGAAAGACCTGAATCTTAAATAAATGGGCAATCGGTTTGATATCCGCCCCGCCATCGCCATATTTGACAAAAAACCCTTGGGCATGTTCATCCTTGTTACCGGTGCCCACTACCGCCCAATTCCGTTTTTCGGCATGATAATATAAGGTCGTCATCCTAAGTCTCTGCTTCAGATTTGAGGCCGCTACTATCTGCAAATAGGCCCCAAGAGGCATCCGCTTGGTTTTTGAATTCCCCTTTTTATCCTCAATAGTCAAATTGAAAAAATTGAAAGTATCCTTTTCAAGAATATTGGTCGGAATGACAATCTTGGATTTATGAACGGCTGGGTCATAGTCCGGAAAAACCTGCCGCATCGCCTCGTCGCGACGCCGATAACATCCCATCCCATCAAGCCCGCCGGTGATTTCCTCAACCACTGTCTCAAATCCAAACTTCTTGGCCAATTTTTCTGCCAGAATTTTGCTTTCGCCGGATGAATCTTTTTCCGGCATCATCACCCCCAGCACTTTATCCGGACCAAGGACTTTGGCGCAAAGAGCGGCGGTCATGGAAGAATCAATTCCTCCGGAGACCCCAACCACTGCCCCCCCTTTCTTGAGGGTGACTCGAATTTGCCGCAAAACGGCCTGTGAAAGCTCCTCCACCACTTTGGCCGCATCAAGCCTTAAACTATCCTTATTAAAATTCAATTTATTGACCCTTTAAAAAGATTATTTATGGTAACTCTACGCAAAAACCATCGGAATATTAAGAATTTTTTACAATTTACACAAGAATTATATAATCGATAATACCTCTCCACATTGCGTATAAAACTAAGCCATAATCTATTAATAATATCGGATTTTAGGCCAACGGCTTGACAAAATCCGAATAAAAAAAGGCGTCAGCAATTGAATACTGACGCCCAATTGGATAATTTCAATTCTAAATGTGGAATGAACCGCAAAGAGAGCCTATTTTGTCACCCCCTGCCAGGGCAAATATGGGCGGTCAATGCAGAAATACCCCTCTTGAGTTGTAAGCAAATCAA
Organism: Candidatus Zixiibacteriota bacterium; assembly: GCA_020058225.1. Taxonomy (GTDB): domain Bacteria; phylum Zixibacteria; class MSB-5A5; order GN15; family PGXB01; genus JAGVEJ01. The sequence goes on from JAGVEJ010000069.1 coordinate 4,601, forward strand.
TGGCACACTCGAAAACGGGCTCACCTTCGGGACGATATGGTTTGAGTATTTGTATTACATATATCTTGGACAAAATGTTGCTAAATCGATATCCGATATCGAAATTGCATATACAATCGCACCCGCCGTCGAGCAAGGAATCAATTTCCTCAATTATTATTGTATCCCCACCAAAATAATAATTGGCGCAGATAAATGGGCAACAATTTAATATGGCATTATAATGCATAATATCCAAAGTCTGATTTATAGGATCATATAGATAAGTGATGCAATCCTCTTGAAGAGAATCCGGGTCCTTTGTAGTTGGCATAGTATCTTTACAGGTGGAATAATAGAAAAGACTGCCCATTGGTTCCTGCCCGTTGCAAGTCGGCTCCGCCCCGCCTTTATAAAGGAAATTAATCAAATACGTTACATCAAGAATATTCAGAAAATTATCGCCATTAACATCCATAACGTCGGGAACCGGCTCTGGGGCAGGCCCGCTCTTATATAGGTAATTGATTAAAATTGTAATATCGAGAATATTGATATACCCACTCTGGTTGGCGTCACCAATCACCGGCGGAAACGTATCTACCACAATTTGAACATAAGCATAAAAAGTCGTATCGGTCTGCGGGCAAGGGTACGCTATATCCGACGCACAGAGAACCAAGGTACTGCTTGAGCCGGTATCCAGACAAAGAGGCATAAAGGTCCACTCACCGGTAATCGGGTTTATCTCTCCCGGTCCGGAAATTATATGATACTCTATATCATCCGGTGGGATATTCGGATCATGGGCATCAAAATCGTAGTAAAAACCATCAAAACAGCTATTGGAAATTTCGACCGGGGCATTATCAAAAACCGGCGCCAGATTCGGCAAGGCGGCGACCGATAAATTAACATGCTGTCCCCAGAAGCCGCCTGCGGCCGCATATACAAAGGCCGGTTTTGGCAGAGCGCCAAAAACAATCTCAATAAGGTCGGATAATCCGGCGCTGATAATTGCTCCATCAGCGTTATAAATATAATCGGCAACAAATATTTTTAGGGAATCATCATGTATAAATCCCCAAATTGAAATCGTATCAAGCCCCCATAACCCTTTTAGTTCAACATAGGAACTTTCCGGCGCGAATCCAGGGGCAAAAAAACACAAATGTAAGGCTGAGACAGAATCATCAAAATCAGACCTTATAATCAGCGATGAATCTGTCTCCACTATGCCCAATATTCCATCAAACTCTTCCATGGTCATGGGAGGGTGATTAGGAAAAGGCATAAGCCGACCGGAAATGACACTGGAAAGGCAAACATAATCTTCAGGCGTCAAAGGAATATTATCATGTCTTGTATCACTAGCATCAATTTGAGCATTGGGATCAATGGTAAATGCCGACAATCCCATAAGAAAATAATCATTGAATAACACGGCATCGCCAATTTCGTAAGGAATGGCATTCAGATTTAAATCGCCTATATTCATAAACGATTGATAACATTCGGGTTGCATGGTTCCGACTCCGCCATTTTTAAACTCAATAAATCGTCTCGCGGGATTTGGTGCCGTCGTGTCAACACATAACATCGGCGAGCCATAATAAGATGGGGTATCATGGTTGATATTAGTTATATTCATCCCCTGAAAATCAAAAATCGTATCCGATATGGCAAGTTTCTCGATGACACCCTCAGGATAACTGATGACATTATCCCCGCAATCAATCCAGAAAAACCGAATGGGGGAAAAATTGCAGAGAACCGTGGAATCCATCTTAACACGAAAATTTATGGCAAAAAGCGGTGTGCTATCAGCCAAAAGCGTCTGTACAGGATGATGGGGGCCGTTCAGGATATCGGCTAAACTAACAAAACGAGCCATCCCGCCGGGGCAATTTGTGGTGCACGCGGGAATACCTGCCCGATAGGTAAAATATTCCCATTCATAAGGTCCCGGGATATCAAACACAAAGCTGGGGGTAGCGCTTAAGAAATCCAAAATCGTCGTATCATACCCCACAAGAAAATCAAATCCATGAATATCTTCAGAACCGGCTATTTTATAGACCGGAACCGAGATTGTATCTCCCAGATTAGCGGAGTTTAGATCCGCAATTTCAATTTTAAATGGTGCAACACTCTGGGCAGAGATAGGCGAAACGATTAGCATAAATGCTATCAGCGCCATGGCGCAACATGGCATACTGCGCTGAAAGGATACAAAGACTGAAGACATTTCATCCTCCTCGGATAAAAAAGGGTTGGCGGTTTGTTTTTACAAAACCTTTAGCGAAGTATTGATAGCATACCCTTATGATTAGAGAACTGCCTAATCTTTCTCCTTTATATCGTATGCTCGAAAGCAATATATAATAATAAAATATTGCGAGTTTGTCAATAAAAAAAACCCTCGCACCCGAAAGAGCGAGGGGTTAAAATAAGCAAGTTTTTGATTATTTTAGCATTATCAGCTTTTTGCTATCGCTATACCCGCCGGCAGACATTTTATAAAAATATACACCCGATGCCGCCTGCCGGCCATTTTCGTTTCTGCCATCCCAAACAACCGCCTTAAGACCGGCTCCAAGGTATTCATCAACAACTGTCCGTACCTGCTGGCCTAGCACATTGTAAATACTCAGATTCACCCAAGCCGCCCTCGGCAAGGAAAACTCAATGGTCGTTGACGGATTAAATGGATTCGGGTAGTTCTGTCCCAGCGAAAACTCATTTGGAAGTTGCGAAACCGGAATATCCATAACATCAAGCGCGACAGAAAAGGTGACCTTCTCAGTATCAATATTTGGTCCATCTGAAGCACGGAATACCACCTCATAAATATTAACTTGGGAATCCGCGGGAGTCCATGAGAATGAACCACTACCGGTATTAAAAGTTGCCCCGAAAGGCAATGCTGATGTGGTTAGCGCAGGGGTTGTTCCGTCAGGATCCGTCGCGGAGACGGTAAATCTCAGGGTATCGCCAATATTCACCGATTTATTCCCAATGGCAGTTAAAACCGGAGGGTCATTAGCTTCCACAACATTAAGTGTTACATCCTGCTGATCGCCGGAAGTGCCATCGGAAACTTTAATATAGCCTGTGAATGATTTCCCGCCATCCGCTTCTGTCGGCGTATAGTCAAAAGTGGCCTGCCATGTTCCTGACACATTTTTTTGGTCTTTCAATACGGCGCCGGAAGGAAATATCCCTGGCTCAAAAGTAAATTCAAGACCATGATCATTATCCGCATCGGTTGCCTTTACCGTAAATGTCTTTTTAGCATGCTCAGTACAACTTACAGGCGAGGTAATCGTTTGAAGAACCGGCGCTCGATTGGTATTGAAAACTTCAATTGTCAGCATTTCCGTATCGGCGAATATTGTGTCTGCCGCAATAAGGTAAATGGTATGAGTCCCCGCATCATCATATCCGGGAGTGTACACAAATCGGGCTGTACTATCGGTTAGCCTTGTTAATGTGGCGCCGGTTAAGGGTGGCGTATAGCTAAATGTCAGTGAATCACCATCAGCATCTCTAACTAATATTGTATCGAAACCGGATTTATATAGATCTTGAGAATACTCATAATAAAAAACCGCTCCCGGAATCGTTAGCGTATTATTCTCATTAACCCTTATTACATCATACATTGAATCAAATACCGGCGCCGTGGCTGTAAGTAGCTTTAGCGTATCGCCGGATATTACCCAACACTGCGTATTAAATGCCGGAGGCTCCTGATATTCTGGCTGATTAGGCGTTTCATCAAAAATCCAATCATATTCATCAGCAGTCATATTCCCTTTTTCAATACAGATCATGCCGGTATTGCTAACAGTCTTGGCATGCCATGATAGGATTTTTATTTGGCCCAACTCTGCCGTATAACCATTGTTATTTACTATACCCGTAAAATTAAATCTATCTGGCAATGTAGCATCATCCCAACTTTCCACATAGACGGTCTTAAACATATCCCAAAAAGTGCTAAACTGTGATGTGGCATACTTTAAAATGACGGTATCATTTAAATATGCAGTTGAATTGCTCAATGTTGTATCAATCCAATCAACATTAATACTTCCGGTGAATGCAAAGGGACTCGACCAAGTTGATCTATAGGGATTAGTATCAACCGAATCTTTCTGATTACAATATAATTCTATGCTAAACCATGTCGTCTCTGCCGTAGTCAATGGATCATTTACTAACACAGCAGTAAATGTCGTCCCGCCACCATGAACATCGGTCCCCATCACCTGCCCCGCCGCCAAAAACAATAGTGAGATTACCAAAAAAATACCCCAAATCTTCCTCATCTCTTACTCCTTAAGTTTATCATTGTTAAATATTCTTCTTTCCTCTACTTATAACAGACGCCTAAACCTCCAAAATCGTTCATTATACAAATATATCATAATTTTATATAACTCACAAATATAGAGTCGTAGGTCGAAACTCGTCTGTGGCGGGGTTTCGATACAGTGTCCAAATAAAAAATTTGATATAATTCTTCCATAACTTTTGAATTATAATTATTGCCGTTATTCGAGTCAATAGAAAAATCCCTTTTTCAATGCGCCGTCGTCCGCCGCAGGCGGATTTCCCGACGGAATTCCGGCAGGAAATCCCGACTTCATCGGGACTGCCGGCGCGTCAAATCCTCTTTCATGCTCTCACAATTGCCGAAGAATTTATCATAAAAAAATAATGGCAGAGGCCGTATAACCCCTGCCATAAATAATATATTCAGAAAAATATTCCTCATCATTCGGGCGGCGGCGGACCACCTTTATATAAATAATTAATCAAATAAGTTATATCCGAAATATTAATTGTCCCGGAGCCATTGACATCTCCGGAATATGGATCCGGAGCCGGCCCGCCCTTGTAAAGATAATTAATCAAATAAGTTATATCTTGAATATTGATTTGGCCATTCATGTTGGCATCTCCCCGCGGATAAGACCTAACAACCATTTTCCCCGGTTTTAAAACCGGAATATAATCGGCGTAGATAGCCGCAAGTTTCAGCCTATTGCCATAAATTCCGGTGGTATCAATGGTAATAATTGAGCCTCCCGTTGCTGAGGATAAAACAGTTATGTATAATTTCAATATTATCCCGGTGTCCGGTTGAAGATATTGGGAACCGGAAAAAAGATTGGTACTCATTCGGATAGCATATATTTCATTGGCAATGTCATAGTCAATATAAGTAATTTCCTGAAAATAATCGGCCCGAGTTCCTACCACTGAAAAGGAATCAAAGACAACATTATCAGGGTCAGAAATAACAAAAGGAAACATGATATTTTTTATTTGATATTTATTATCAAGACGGACATCTATAACCGCCTGATTTCCAGCGGTAACCAATTCCGAATCCAGCTTCATCGTGTCAGCCGTCACCATCACCAAATTTTTTAATACTTCGGTAGCGGTTCCCTTGGGGACATCTCCCGTTAATTTCACCGTATAAAGCCCATAATTATCATAAATATGCGTGGGATTCTGGATAATATCGGTATCGCCATCGCCAAAATCCCAAAGCCAAGAAGTTGGCGTTACCGGTGATTGATCGGTGAAATTGATTGTCAGGGGAGCTTCGCCAAGCAAAACCGGCCCGGCTCCAAATGCCACCGTAGGAAACATATATAATGAAGAGCAAGCGTTAATTCTTCCAGTCCCAAGTAATCCGATATATGAAGGATTTAGGTAATCGATAGTATCGGCATGGTTTTTAATTATGGAATCAATCTCATATTTATCTAACTGCGGCATGTGAGACTCAATAAGCGCCGCCAAACCGCAAACGTGCGGAGCCGACATAGAGGTGCCGCTTAAAGTGGCATAGGTGGGGGAATAATGATTGGAATAAGTATTATATATTCCTGAACCCGGAGCGGAAACATCAACCCAAAACCCAAAATTTGAAAAACTACTTTTTCTATCATAATTATCCGTGCTGGCAACTGAAAGCGCCACGCCATAACTACGATAGGTGTAAGAATCGATAAAATCCCCGCTTGAATTATTATCATTTCCGGCGGCATGAACAATTACAACGCCCGAATCGTTGGAATTATTGCAGGCGGTTCTCATGGCCGGCGAATCCTGTGAACCCCAACTGCAATTAATAACTGTGGCTCCATTCATAACCGCATAATCAATCCCCTGAGCGCAATTGGTACTATTAACATATCCGGCCTCGTATCCATAAGTGGGCTCGACTGCTGAGCCGCCGACTCGAATACACATAATTCTCGGTCCGCGATAAGGCCCTTTGCCTCCGCCCCAGCCGCCGGCAAGCCCCACGACGCCGATTGAGTTATTGGTGGCCGCGGCAGAAATGCCGGCGCAGTGAGTTCCATGCCCATTAAAATCTTTCGGGTCGGTATCCGGGCCGTAACAATCTTCACCCGTCCAGCAGGTTAATGACCCAAATCCGCTGAAAAAATCATACCCGATAAGATCATCAATCACGCCATTGCCATCATCATCAACGCCATTGAGATCATCGGTATCATAAACCACAAGGTCGCTATCCAAATCCTCACCCGGGTTAACCCAGATTTTATCGGCCAAATCCGCATGACCCCAAAGAACTCCGCTATCAACTATCGCAATCTTGGCGGTATCAGAACCTTTTTCCGTGTCCCAAGCCTGCTGTGCCATCACTTTGGTCATATTCCATTGTGTGTACATGTAATAATCATTGGGTGTTGCAGAAACCGGCATTGCCCAAACCGGCGCCACCGAACGAATATTGGGATTTTGGGAAAGCTCAGATATCATGGCATTGATATTTTTTGAATCCGGAAAATAGATCTCATAAAATTTCGACATATCATCGCCGCTGGATGTTATGCTATTCTCCTTCCTCCATGGAAATATCGCTTCCGCATTATTGACCTCAAATTTGTCAAAAATTCTATCCAATGATGGTATCCCAAGACTCACAAGGCCGAATCCCTTTGCCATATTTCCCATACTGACATTGTTTTCGAACTGGACTTCCAAGCGCCCTGTAATCAAAATCGGTTCTGCCGGCCCCAAGGGGGAATAATCTCGCGCAAACGAAGATATGACTCCCAAGAGCATCAATGCCAAAAACAGCAGAACGGGTAGAAGTAACCTTAATTTTCGATTCATACTGACCTCATCTGCAACATTTATTCATTTATATTTTTTATCTATTTCAAAATGTTTATTTTCTAATCTAAATCCAACCCATACAATACAATATCGGACGACAGCGCAATTGTTCAATGCGGCGGTGTGAGGATATGTTACCCTTGTCCCCATTTTATTCCCCCCTGAATTATAGGGCCTGTTGAAAAACCCTAATTTTCGCCTTGAAGTAGGTCGAAATCCGCCTGCGGCGGACGGTTTCGACACAGTGTCTTCAAAAACTCAGGAAGCTATCGGATTGATAGCTTCCTGATCGCAGATTTTTAACTGCGGACCTTAAAAAGGCCCGCAATTAAAATTAGACTAATATCATCACTGCGGACATATCGGATTGGGACCGCCCTTATACAGTTTGTTGATAAGGTAGGTCACGTCCTGAACATTGATACCGCCGCTACCATTGGCATCGGCCTCTGGTTTACACTGCGGACGAGAACCGGATTTGTACAAGAAGTTAATATTATAGGTAACGTCCTGAACATTGACGCTGCCATTGTTATTGGCATCACCCGCCATGTTACAGCAGTTGCCCATACCGCGACGATTTTTGATCCACTGTCTCGCCTGGTCGGCAATCGCTCCAAGGTTGCGACCCTTGGCAACCTGATCTTCTGTCGCCGCAAATATCTTGATGAATACAAGAGTATCCTTGGCGGCAAGATCAAACTGACCAAAGTAGGCAACCATGTTTAAGTCAACATAAACGGATTCCGGATCCGGTGCAGTTGCCGCCCATTTCTTAAATCCGGATAAAGCTAATAGATACTTGTAAAGAGGTCCCGGAGGGAAGTTGCCGGTTGCGGCCTGCCAGTTGTCATTGGTTCCGGTGAACATACCCTTGAGAGGGATAGTATCCACAGAGGCAGTCGCCTGGCCGCCAATAACCTTGTAACCTTTTTCATAAATGAAGCCGCCGGCGCGGTCATCGGCGAGAATACAGTCATTGTTGACAATACTATCAAGTGTTTTCCACTCGGCCCCATAGCAGTACATCATTCTTCTGGGCGCATCAATAGCAGAACCATTCTCCACGCCTGAATCGGCAGGAATATCCCAGTCCATAACCTCACCGAACATTACGCCCGGAATGGTTATGACGCTTGCGGAATTATACTGATAAACCTTAAGCTTCTGGACGAAGAATTCTGATGTATCAGAATGAGTCGGGAAGTAATATTCGGATTCAAGAGCAATAGCAGAATCTTTGCTCAAGAATTTGCCGGTATAGGCATAGTTGTAACCGTTGGTCCCGGATGAATCGACGGTCAATCCCTTGAGAGGACGGAAACCATCGTTATCAAGCCAGGTAGCATCCCAAATATAGGAGTTCATAACGGTATCTGTGCCATTTACACGCAACACGAACGGGCTGGCATCATAGAGATAAATCTTGACATTGTCGTCGGCGCCGGTGGTATTGCCGGTTGTATCGCAATCATCAAAAGGATCAAAGGCATAACCATCTTCGCCGCCCTTGCCAATATTACCGGCATTGTTAAGAATAACCCTTCTATGAGAAGTTCTGATGTCGGCCCAAACTGGGAACTGAACACTGTCGGCAATGATCAAATGAACCTTAAGGGTATCCGGTGATGTCGGAGCATCACTGGTGAAAATAACCAAACCATCATAACCCTTGGGGCCTGTTACATTGGCGTCCTTGTTCAAATAAAGGGTCATATTTTTGAAGTTCGGCTGAGCGTCGGAACCATCGGAGATAACGGCAGAAGTAATATCGGTGCCAAGCCAATCTTCAGCCCCGGTTAATCTAACCGACTGAATATTGCTAATATTCAGAACAATGTTACCAACGTTTTCAATCTTGATGATAGTGTCCATTGCGACGCTGGGCTTGGTCCAAGTCGGATCGGCAATTTCACTTGGTGTAAAGGCAGGCACCGGATTGCGAACAGGATTAACGCAAGCGACACGGAACCACTTCATGGGATTGGTGGTCCATACCCCGGCATCCTGAACACAACCGCCCGGATACTTGTCATTAACATAGAAAACATCAAGATAATAACCACCGGCATAACCGCCGCCGGATGGATCAACTTTCGGTATGAGATTGAAGTTCAAGCCGGTTGAAAGCATACCGAAACGGGACATGGTGGCCCACATATCGGAATCGCATTCGAATGTGCCGGCCGGCGGAGTGGAATCGCAATGCGGAGTGTAGGAATTGGTCAAATTGCGGGAAAGATCCCAGTTACGACCGCCATTATCGGAAACGGAAATCATAAGCTCGCCATTGGCTGTACCGGAAGAATTTCCGGCCGTCCAATTTGAGTTATGACAATCGTCATCTATTCCGTTAGGAATATCGTTATACTGAGTAAATAGAGTGTAGAACTTTCCATCGCACTCAGAAATGCTCATTTTGACCGCGCTCATCACGTTCCAGGCGCCGCCATAGCAACCGTCATCCGGGATATCCCAGTTTTTGTCGGCTACAGTGGTAACCAGAGGCTGACGCGGGTTAACCATGACACGATCGGAGGCGTGGAATATACGGCAACCAAAGACATGCTGGAAAGCATCGCCGAAAGCCTCGCGGGCATTCCAGACAATGTGCACATAGTCATCGGTGCCATAAAGGGCAGAAAGGTCGGTATGGGCAAGCCACATGGTTTGACTCGTATCATTCCAGCTTACATTGACTTTCGGCTGCCAACTACCGTTGGCGCCCATATCGGTGTTAATCTGATAGAGAACATCATTGAAAACCTGTCCGCGATCCTGGGTAACAGTGTCGCCAGGAATATCGGGAGTACCGGCAACCCAAACCAAAGCAACCTTGCGGCTGACACGGGAGGCGGTAACAACCTGAGCAATATCATTAACACCGCCAACAAAGTGTGGAGGATAATCAAAGGTGCCGAGAGAATCGCTACCGACTCTTCTAAAATACATAATGAATTGACTTGCACCCGCGCCATCTTTTGACTGCTGAGCAAAGATGTGGGTCACGGTATCGGTCCCGTTTACCTGATATTCCATTGATGGCCAAAGATATCTGTAATCATCATCCGGGTCCTCTATATAAGTCATCAGAGAATCCGGAATTGGAGTCCTATACGGACCAAAATATCCGCCTGTAGTTTCATATTCATACCAGACCGTAGCGGCCTGAACATCGCCATCGCCGGTTGCGGTATGGTGGTTGCCAATTACGCCTTTGCCGGTGGGCTCAACATCCAGGTTTACGTAACCGGAAACCTGTGTTAAAGCATGAATATCACTGCCCCCAGCGGCCTGAAGAAAACCACCCGTAGCCGGATTAAATGCCTGATAAGCCGTTCTGCGCTGAACATATGGTTCGCCCATATCGGTTTTTTTCATCCAGGCAAATTTTACCATCTTGCTGGCAGCCCGCCAGTCAACACGGCGGTTACAGCTTCCATTAGTCTGGTAATCATAGGTGGTGGTACCAACCGAATAACCGGGTGAAAGTGAAGCTGAGCTCTGCTCAAAGCCAAGGCTCTGAGTGGCTTCACCGGTTGAGGACGGTACATAATTTATGAACTGGTCTGCGCCGGCCAATTTAACGGGAGCAACACTGCTGATCGGTACACGATTCAACTGTTTTATTCTCTCGACATCATCTTTCGCCTTGTAGGCGCCGAAGGCAGACAAGCTCAAAAAAGCAACAATCAACAAGGATATAACAAATATCGCCGATAATTTCCTTGTCATTTCTGCGCTCCTTTCAAAAGCTTAGTAAATTAATGTTCCCAACTTATTCCCTAAATTTATTCGAAATATTTATGAACAAATTTAGGCAATTTCAAAAAAAACTAACAGCCCCTATAGTTTGCATAGAAACTATTCGAATTTTTCCAGCCATCACCTCCCTTCAACCAGCCTAATCTTATCACAGATTTGACATTCGCTTATTTTTGTCAACTAACTGCATTACAATAACTTATCAATTTTTTACGGCGAATGCTTTCGCCAAAACTGAAGTAATTTCGATCAAGACATTACACCTGATTAGAATAGCCAATTATTCGGCTCACAAATAATCGCATTCCCAAGTTACTGCCGAACTTATCCAGCAAGTGAAGTATAAATGCGAGACCTTTTGAAAAAGGCCAAACTTCTCATCCACCCAAAAACTCTGTAGCGTCAATATTATAAGACATCGAACCTCTTTTGTCAAGGTATTTTCGTTTTTTTAAAGCGCAAAAACTGCTTCTCTAAGTCTATATGATTCAATAATAAAACCAATTTCTTGGTAACAATTATATTCTCACAAACTCATTTGTAATCACTCCAAAAAATTAATCATGTTTGCTTCTGTTTAAATGCAAATTAGGCATCAATCATGATAAGAAACACCCCACCCAACGGACTTGTTGAAAAACTCCCAATATTGAGGAAATAGACATTTCTTAGGCAATAAAGCGCATGAAATGTCATTCCCGCGCAAGCCATTAGGTCAGGCTCAGACAGACGGGAACCCAGAAAACGGAAGCATAAGTGTTCGTCAATGCCGAATCC
>JAGVEJ010000243.1 GCA_020058225.1 Candidatus Zixiibacteriota bacterium
ATCGAAATAATGTTGTTTGCGGCATAAACACTTTTTATTATCAAATCAGCTCCGGCATAATTATCCGAATAGACAACCGAGGTTATCTGCCCTAAGCCAAATCCATCAGGAAAACCAAATGATACGCCACCGCCACGGGGAATTTTGCTTGATGGAACCTTGAAACTTATTTTATAAACAACCAGGCTGTCAACAAGTCCGGTGTCTGGAATTGCTCGTAGCATTGGGATTTCCGGAATAACGCCGGTTGTGCATTTGCCCACAAAAAGGCCTTTGGGATTCCAGAAATTAAGGGCCTTAAGCGAATCCGGAATTGAAAACTCAATCTCCTGAGCGCCCAACGAGAAGGGGATCAGAATCCAGATTAAAAAGAGGATATATTTTGTTATATTTCTATTTTTCATAATATTCCAAAGTAAATAGAATTAAAGCAAAGGATATGCCTCTATGATGGTTATTCTATATTTATTATTAATTTATATAATTCGCTGAAAATTCCGAATAATCCTGAGGGAATACTTTATGATTCAATAAAATAGCCGCAATGGCGAGGACATATTGCTCCGAACAATAAAGGTAGGTAACAATATTGGATTATTAGGTCTTTTACGATTAGAAATGATATGAAATGCCATGCCTAATATGCGCAAGAAGATGCATTCAGATGTTTATCGCGATTTATGCAATCTTCTTTCAGCAGAAATAACGGTATTTGACAAAAGCATAGCTATGGTCATTGGCCCCACTCCGCCTGGCACTGGCGTGATATATGATGCTTTTAATTTACATTCCTCAAAGGCAACATCCCCAACCAATTTATAACCTTTCTCAAGTGTAGAATCCACTACTCTATTTATGCCCACATCTATGACAACGGCGCCCTCTTTCACCATATCCCCCTTGACAAATTCCGCCTGTCCCATGGCCGCAATCAATATATCGGCTCGCCGGCAAATTTCCCGCAAATTTCCCGTATTGGAATGGCATACCGTCACCGTAGCATTGGCTCCCTTTTGCTTTTGAATTAGCATCGCCGCCAGCGGTTTCCCGACGATATTGGAGCGACCCAGAATAACCACTTCCTTGCCGGATGGATCAATGTTATATCTTTTCATCAGTTCAACAATGCCATAAGGAGTACATGATTGAAATATCGGTTGACCGAGAAGAAGCATCCCGACATTATATGGATGAAACCCATCGACATCTTTTTTCGGATCAATCAGAACTGTAACCGCCAGTTCATCAATATGTTTTGGCAGTGGTGATTGCACCAGTATGCCGTCAATATCATTCCGCTTATTCAGCCCCAGAACAATTTCTACCAATTCCTCATGATTTATGGAAGCATCCCTGCGAAAGACCTCAGAATACATTCCAATTTTTTCGCAAGCCCTGGCTTTGCTATTCACATAGGTTTCGGAAGCGGGATTATTCCCTACCAACACGGCCGCCAGACCGGGGATTATTCCTTCGGCCCTTAGGGATTCGATCTTTATTTTAAGCTCAGCCTTGATGTCATCAGAAACTTTTTTTCCATCAATAATTTTTGCCGCCATGCGTTAAGTCCCTTTGATTTCCGATTCTTCCGGCTTTTCTCCGGTATAATCAATCCGAAATCTCTCGATCGCCTCTGCGCCGCCATCGTCAGTGTCGATGGTAACAACCGCGCCGGAAATTTTCAAATCATCAGTGGCGCATGTGAATCGCTTTGGCATACCGGTCAAGAATCGATCAAGCGACGGCACCTTATCCATCCCTATAATTGAATCATGCGGTCCGGTCATCCCGACATCAGAAATATAAGCCGTACCCCGCTCTGAAACAATTTCATCAGCTGTTTGAACATGAGTATGCGTGCCGATTATCGCCGAGGCTTTTCCATCGAGATAATATAATAAGGCCTGTTTTTCCGAGGTTACTTCGGCATGAAAATCAATAATTACAATCCCGGTTACTTCTCTGATCTTTCGCAATTCACGGTCAGCAGTTCTAAAGGGGCAATCTATCTCTTTCATATAGGTTCTGCCCATTAGATTGAGTATGCCGATTTTTATGCCGTTAATATCATCAATTAAAACGCCTGAGCCCGGGACACCCGGCGGAAAATTGGCCGGGCGAAGCAATTTGGGCTGTTCATCAATATACTTCAGTATTTCCTGTCTATCCCAAATATGATTTCCCGAGGTCTGACAATCAACTCCATAGGTAAATACTTTTCGCACCATTTCCGGTGTAATACCAAACCCACCGGCGGCGTTTTCGACATTGGCTATGACATAGTCGGCGCCGAATTTTTCCTTTAGCGGTTTGCAATATTGAGAAAGGATGAACCTCCCGGGCTTCCCCACAATATCAGCAAAAAATAAAATTTTTATTATCGCCATTGATATAACCTACTTGGCAAATTCTGTGGCTCGAGTTTCCCTGATCACGGTTACTTTAATTTGACCCGGATATTCCATTTCCTGCTCTATTCTTTTAGCAATATCACCCGCAAGTATCGTCGCCATTAGGTCATCGACCGTCTCGCATTCGACTATTACGCGCACTTCTCGACCGGCCTGAATGGCAAAGGCCTTTGATACGCCTTTAAATGAATCCGCAAGCTCTTCCAGTTTTTCAAGCCGTTTGACATAGGCTTCCAATGGCTCTCGGCGGGCGCCCGGTCTCGCTCCGGAGATGGCATCCGCCGCCTGCACCAAAATGGGATATGGGCTTTCCGCAGGAACATCACCATGATGCGCCGCTACTGCATTTACAATAAGTGGATTTTCGCCCAATCTGCCAAGAAAAGTGGCGCCTATCTCAGTATGGGTTCCTTCTGTTTCTCTATCAATCGCCTTGCCGACATCATGCAAAAGTCCGGAACGTTTGGCTATATTCGGATCAAGTCCCAATTCCACCGCCATCAATCCAGCCAGCATCGCCACTTCCTTGGAATGTTGAAGAACATTTTGTCCATAAGAGGTGCGATATCTCAGCTTACCCAACAGTTTGATTATATCAAGATGCAATCCTTGCACGCCAACATCAAAACAGGCCTGCTCGCCGGTTTCCCGGATAATCATCTCCATCTCTTTTTGGGTCTTCTCGACAATCTCTTCAATCCTTGTCGGATGGATTCGACCATCAGAAATCAGTTTTTCCAATGCCATTCGAGCCACTTCCCGCCTTACCGGATCATAACCGGAAAGAATCACCGCCTCGGGCGTATCATCAACAATTACATCTATGCCTGTGGCAGTTTCAAATGAGCGGATATTTCTTCCCTCGCGGCCAATAATTCTGCCCTTCATTTCTTCGTTCGGAAGATTCACTACCGATACTGTGGTTTCTACCGCATGGTCTGCGGCACAGCGATAAATCGCCGATATAATTACCTCACGTGCTTCTTTTTCAGCATCTCTTTCAGCAGTTTCCTTTATTGACTTAATCGTAGCCGCGGCCTCCAATTTGGCCTCGCCTATTAAATTTCCCTTCAATTCTCTTTTGGCTTCTTCAGCCGTCATTTGCGCTATTTTTTCCAGCTTTTCATTCTGAGCTTGAAGCGCCTTTTCAAGCTCTTGCTCCCGAAGGGTTATTCCTTTTTCACGCCCGCTTAGGGTCCTCTCACGAAATTGAATATCCTTTTCCCGTTTGCCAAGCGCCTCTATTCGCTTATCAAGCCCTGATTCCTTCTCTTGAAGTCTTTTCTCAATTTTCTGGATTTCATTTCTTCTATTTTGAAACTCCCGTTCAAAATTTGATTTAACCTTATACCATTCTTCACGCGCCTCAAGGAGGGCTTCTTTTTTCTTTATTTCCGATTCCTTTTCGGCCTCAGAAATTATTCGACGTGCATTTTCCTCGGCGCTGGCAATTTTGGTATCGCCAATTCGACGAAGTATTACCCAAGCGGCGCCAAACCCGACTAATGCGGCCAATACCGAAAAAAGAATTGTGATGAGAAGAGTGCCATTCATTGGTCCTCCTCGCCCCGAAATTTTCGGGACAATCTATCTAAAAAGTTATCTCAATTTAAAGAAGATAAACTAATGGGAATATGAGAAGTATGGCTAATTGTCACCTTCGCCGGGTAATTTGCTATCGATTAATTCCAGAATATTTTTTGCCCTATCTTCGACCTGCGATAAACTACTAACCTTCTGTTCTTCAAGGTCAAATAATTCCCCAGCAATATTCAAAGCGGTGAGGATAGCTAATTTATCAAGTGATTTGTACTTCGATTTTGATGCTATTTCCCGCATCTTCCTGTCAACATAGTCGGCAACTCGCAAAATATATTCAGGATCGGCAAATCCCCGAATTGGATATTCTTCGCCAAATATTACAACCTTAACGGCTCTTTTATTATCCGATAATGATGTCATCTAAAAATGTTTATTTCCTCAATAATTCCCGATTTATCTTCCCACATCTATGGACTAATATAATTTCTAACAATTTAACACAAATTGTCAAGAATTTAAAATATTTATTTTACATCTGTTCCAATGTCCCTAATTTTTCCAATATATTATTTAGTTTTCCCTTTATCCTCTCTGAACGTTCGCTCTCCATTGCCTCAAATTCCGCCAATTTGGAACATGATTCAGTAAGCTCCTTTTTTAGGCTGTCATTTTCCACTTTTATAGTCTTATTTTCCTCAGACAATCTTTCTATGATGGCCAAGGCTTTATTGATTCTTTCTTCCAATTTTTCCAGGGTATCCATTTTTTATCCTTCCCTGATCTCAGTCTTAAAGTTATTCTTTAAGTATTCAATTATATTATTATATATTTCAGTAACTTCCTCGTTTTCAAGGCTTCTGCCTTTTGAACGAAACACCAGCGAAAAGGCCAATGATTTTTTACCTTCTCCGACCTGTTTTCCGCGATAAAGATCAAACAGCTCAACCGCCTCAAGCAATTCCCCGCCCATTTCTTTTATTTTTGATATTATATCAGCCACATTTATGGTTTCATCAACAATAACCGCCAGAGCGCGGGGGGCCGATGGAAATTTCGGCAATGGGACATAATAATTTTCCGGTTGTCGGCTATTTAATATGATATTAAAATCAAGCACGGCGGCATAGACCGTCTGCTTTATGTCAAAGGCCCGGACAATTTCATTTTTAATTAATCCGGCAAATCCAATTCTTTTCTCATTTATAATTAACTCAAAGACCAGCGAATCATCAAAGGCCGGATGTTTTTCCGGTCTATAAATACATTGGGGAACTCGGGCAAATTCAAAAAATGAATCTATAGCGCCCTTTAGCTCATAAAAATCGCGCTCGCGTCCTTTGCCAAACCACTGGTCATCGGATTTTCCTGAAAGTGCAATACCTATCTCATCAACCTCCACTGGCGATAAATCACCCGTGGCGGATTCATTTCTAAGGAATGCCTTTCCCACTTCAAATATCCGCAAGTCGGTATTTCGTTGAGCAAAATTATTGGAGATCGCCTTTAGAAGCGAGTATAAACAACTGCTCTGCAAAACGGCAAAATCAGCGGCAATTGGATTCATTATGGCAATAGGAGCTTTTTCCGGTTCAATTTTAGTCAACAATTTCGGATCTGCCAGAGTCGAGCTATATATTTCATCAAATCCTTGGGCCGTCATGGAGGTCCTTATCAATTGCCGGAAAGTGTCGTTTGGATGCAAAGGAGTATAAAGTGGTCCAATATTTCTGTCCGCCGACGGTATTTGTTCATACCCTTCAATCCGTGCAATTTCCTCAATAAGATCAATTTCTCTTGCAATATCGGGTCTGAAGGTGGGGACCGTCACCTCAAGTGTTTCTTTATCTTTCACCCTAAACTGAAGCATTTTCAATATAATAATCATTCGCTCTTTTGAAATATCCGTTCCCAAAATGGCATTGACTCGAGACGGTCTAAGGTCAATCGTAATCGGGTTAATTTTTTCGGGGTAGCAATCTATAATACCCGACAAGATTTCTCCGCCCGCATATTGTTGCATTAAATAGGCCGCCCTGTCCATGGCAAAGGTAACATTATTTGGATCTGCCCCTTTTTCGAAACGTGTTGAGGATTCTGATGAAATACCCAATTTCATTCGGCTTCGACGCACCGTGATGGGGTCAAAATTGGCCGATTCAAGCAAAATATCGGCAGTATCCGATGATACTTCCGAATTCAATCCGCCCATTACGCCGGCCGCCGCTACTCCCTTTTCGCCATCAGTTATAAGCAAGACCTCCGGCGTCAATTCATGCTCTTTCCCATCAAGCGTGGTGAATCTTTCACCTTGTTTGGCCCTTCTTACCAGTACTTCTCGACGGCCAAATTGACGAAAATCAAAAGCATGTAGCGGTTGTCCGGTTTCAAGCATAACCAGATTGGTTATATCAACAACATTTGATATTGGCCTTATTCCGGAAAGTATCAATTTTCTTTTTATCCACCATGGGGAAGATCCAATTCTAACTCCACGGATTACTCTCGCCGCATATCGGGGACAAGCAGAGGTATCAGCAATGGAGATTTTGACCACATCCGACGATTTCTCCGATATTTCTTGAAGCTCAAACTTTGATTGTTTGATTTCCTTTCCCGCAAGACAGGCGACATCACGCGCAATACCAATAGCCGAAAGAGAATCGGAGCGATTGGGCGTCAAATCAAATTTTAGAATATAATCTTTTACTCCCAAATATTCATCCGCGGCCATACCCAATTCAGCATCATCATCCAGCGTCATAATTCCAGAATGATCATCGGTTAATCCGAGCTCCCTTTCAGAACAAATCATCCCAAAGGATTCCACCCCGCGCAACTTGGCCTTCTTCAATTCGCCCATTCCTTTGAGCTTTGCTCCGATTTTGGCAAAAATAATCTTCTGCCCCTGGGCCGCATTTGGCGCACCACAGACAACTTGAAATGTCTCACTACCGGTTGATACCATTGCCTTTTTGAGATGATCAGTATTCTTGATTGGCTCAATCTCAAGTATCTGCCCCACCACAATATTGTCAAGCGGTTCTTCCAAAAAAGGTGAAGCATTGGCGACAGTACCGCAAAGCGTTAAGCGATCGGCAAGCTCCTTGGCAGGCCAATCAACATTAACTAATTCCAATATCCAACTATAAGGTAATTGCATTATCTAAACTGTCTGATAAACCTGATATCGTTTTCGTAAAATAATCTAACATCATTTATTTTATATTTCAGCATGGCAATCCGTTCGACTCCCATTCCAAAGGCGTAGCCGGTATATTTTTCAGAATCGTATCCGACATTATTAAGCACATTGGGGTCAATCATGCCACAACCAAGAATTTCCAACCAACCTTCATATTTGCAAAGCTGGCATCCCTTGCCCCCACACAAGAAACAAGAGATATCAACTTCGGCTGAAGGCTCGGTAAAAGGAAAGAAGCTCGGCCTAAATCTTAATTTTAGGTCCTCACCAAAGAAATCCCGGCAGAATGCCACCAACACCCCCTTTAAATCTGCCATGGTAACCCCTTCATCGACCAAGAATCCATCAACCTGATGAAAAACGCAATATGAACGGGTTGAAATAGCCTCATTTCTGAAGGTCTTTCCCGGCGTGATAATCTTCACGGGAGGTTTTGATTTCTCCAGAGTCCTAACCTGAACCGGAGTGGTGTGCGTTCGCAGAAGCAGGCCACCCTCGACATAAAATGTATCCTGCATGTCACGAGCAGGATGATCGGGCGGGAAATTTAGCGCCTCAAAATTATAGTAATCAGTTTCAATCTCGGGACCACGGGCAATGGTGAATCCCATACCATAAAATGACTGGCAAATCTGTTCAATTACTCTGGTAATTGGATGAATTGAGCCAATCTTATGGGAAATACCAGGAAGGGTCGGGTCCAAGGATGAATCTCTTTTTGAAGTCCGCAATCCCTCTTGCGCCTGAGCTATCGCTTCTTCAAGCTTAAGACGCGCCTCATTGGCGGCCGCGCCGAATGTCTTGCGCTCTTCAATTGGGATATCTTTGAGAGTTTTTAGTATGGACGTTAATAGTCCATTCTTACGCGATAAATACCTGTTATCGACCGCTTCCAAATCCTTCAACGATGCAGAAGAGGCGACAGCCGCCAAGGCCTGCTGCAAAATAGCGGAAATCTGATTGCTCCCAGGCATGGGGAATTTCCGAAACTATGCGTTCTTGGCCATTTCGGTCAAACGACCAAAAGTAGCCAGATCGCGGGCGGCAATATCGGCCAGCGCTTTGCGATCAAGCGCCACTCCGGCCTTTTTTAGACCCTTAATAAATGTGGAATAATTACATCCAAAAATTTTGGCCCCGGCCGAAATTCTGGCAATCCACAAACGGCGATATTCGCGTTTTTTATTTTTCCGATCGCGGAAGGAATAGGCCATCCCTTTATGAACTGTCTCGATTGCGGTCCTATATAACCGGGAACGAGCGCTGAAATTTCCTCTGGCTTTCCTAAGGACTTTTTTATGTCTTTTATGTGCGGCTACATTATTCTTTGCGCGTGGCATTTTTCAATCTCCAAATAATCATCATTAATCATTTATCATACGGAATAAGCCGGCTGATTCTTTTCCTATCAGCCTTGCTGGTTAGCCCCATCTTGCGCAGGTTTCTTTTGCGCTTCGGAGTCTTCTTGGTTAAAATATGCGAATGGAACGCTTTTTTTCTCTTAATTTGGCCGGTGGCTGTCTTCTTGAATCGTTTCGCCGCCGATCGATTTGTCTTTATCTTGGGCATCGTCTTTCCTCTTTTGCTGTTTCGCCTTTAGCGCCTGGGGTTTTGGACTCACTATTATTGATAGATTCCGTCCTTCAAGTTTAGCGCCCTGTTCAATAATACCTATATCATCTAATTCCTGGATCAACTTTTCTATCAGCTTATAACCGTATTCTGTATGCGCCATTTCCCGACCGCTGAACATGACAAATGCCTTTACCTTACTTCCCTGCATCAGAAATTCTCTGACATGTCGTGTCTTAAACTGGAAATCATGTTCATCAATCTTTGGTCTATATCTCATCTCCTTAAGCTGAACCACATGTTGTTTTTTCCTGGCCATCTTGGCCTTTTTGGCCAATTCATACTTATACTTACCGAAATCCATTATCCGGCATACCGGTGGCCGACTATTGGGAGAAACTTCAACAAGATCAAGATTGACATCCCGTGCCCTCTCAAGGGCCTCTCTTGCAGGGACAATACCAACTTGCTCTCCATTCACCCCAATTAATCTTATCGGTGAAATTTGTATCTGTCCGTTGACCCGGATTCCTTTCTGAGCTATAACATCCTCCCTTGCGCTAACTTTGATTCAACCAATTTTTCTTTTATTTCTTCTTTCATCAGACCAATAAACTCATCCAAGCCAAAAGAGCCCTTGTCGCCTTTTCCATGAACTCTCACAGAAATGGCGCCGGAATCTTTCTCCTTGGCCCCTATTATAATCATATAAGGTATTTTCTGCAACTCAGATTCTCGAATTTTGTGCCCTATTTTCTCCGAACGGGTATCAATCTCCGCTCTTATGTCATTATCCAGCAATCGGGCTAAAATTTGCCCCCCGTAATCATTTAATTCGTCCGTGACCGGCAAAATCTTTACCTGAGTCGACGCCAGCCATAAGGGGAAATTACCGCCATAATGTTCTATCAAAACGCCAAAAAATCTCTCTATTGATCCCAAAAGCGCCCGATGAATCATAAAAGGCTTTTTCAATTGGCCATCTTTATCCGCAAAATTCAAATCAAATCGAATCGGCAGATTAAAATCAAACTGGATGGTAGAGCATTGGAAACTGCGGCCCAGCGCATCCTTTATTTTTATATCAATTTTTGGTCCATAGAAAGCGCCCCCGCCGGCATCAACCGCATATTTAAGATTCAACAGATCCAATGCCCGGCGAAGACCATTTTCAGCCTTTTCCCAATCAGCCGGATCACCAATAGCTTTTTCAGGTTTTGTAGAGAGATATATATCCAGCTCTTTTAAATGGAATGGCTTTAGAATATGCAAACAGAATTTCAATAGCCAAACCAACTCGTCTTCCATATACTCAGGAGCGACAAAATGATGTGCATCATCCTGAGTAAATCCGCGAACTCGCATCAAGCCATGCAACACTCCCGGCATTTCATATCGATAAACCGTTCCGAGCTCAGCCCATCGCAGGGGGAGGTCGCGATAGCTCCATCGACGGGATTTATACATCATGACATGAAAGGGGCAGTTCATTGGCTTTATCTGATATTGCACTTCATCGATCTTCATTGGTTGGTACATACTTTCCGAATAAAAATCGGTATGTCCGGAGCGATTCCATAATTCCAAATTGGCTATATGGGGAGAAAAGACAATATCATAACCGTTTTTCAAATGCTCTTCACGCCAGAAATTCTCTATTTCATTTCTGATTCTGGCTCCCTTAGGCATCCAAAGAACCAGTCCGGCGCCAACTTCATTGGTAATATGAAATAAGCCCAGTTGCTTTCCTAATTCCCTATGGTCGCGCTTTTTGGCTTCTTCAAGACGATATAGATAATCATCAAGCATTGCCTTCTTGGGATACGAAACTCCATAAATCCTTTGAAGCATTTTATTTCGTTCGTCTCCACGCCAATATGCCCCGGAAGAAGCGGTCAGCTTAAAAGCCTTTACAAATCCGGTATTGGGAATATGCGGACCGCGGCAGAGGTCTTCGAATGAGGCATGTTTATATACCGAGACTTTTTCATCAAGAATATCCCGTTCTAACATCTCGATTTTATACTGCTCACCCTTTTTTTGGTATTCTTCAAGAGCTTTGCGCCGTTCCATTTCTTCACGCCGGAATTCCTCTTTTTTCTCAACTATTTCGGCCATCCGTTTTTCAATCTTCAAAAGGTCTTCCGGTGAGAATGGCTTTTCCACTTCAAAATCGTAGTAAAAGCCCTCTTCAATTGCAGGTCCTATGGCCAGCTTGACGCCCGGGAAAAGTTCCTGCACCGCCTGCGCCATGATATGGGAGGTCGAATGCCAGAAAACTTGTTTCCCTTCCGTTGAATCAAAGGTCAATATTTCAATCGGGGCATCTGCCTCAAGGGGACATGAAACATCCCTTAAGGCCCCATTGACCTTAATTGCAATTGCCTCTTTGGCCAAACCATGCGATATCGATTTGGCGATATCAAGACCGGTTACACCGCGAGGGAAATCCCGCAGGGTACCATCGGGGAATTTTATTTTTATAAACTCGGAACTCATTTCTTTTTCTCATACCTATAGGCGGGCATAAACCGATATTCATATGGCCTATATCCCGCCAAAAATGGTGGGCGATACTGGGATCGAACCAGTGACCCCTTGCATGTCAAGCAAGTACTCTAACCATCTGAGCTAATCGCCCAAGTCTATTCGGAATCTGCTCTTAGCATAAACAATTCCTAAGTTTAACAGCATATAAATAATTATCGATTCTGTCAAGAAAAATATTAGCCGCCCATTTTCCTCTCTTGAATAAATATGGCAATAGGCTCAAATATCGATGGCAGAAATAATGTTATCAATATCAGAAAATAATTTAGATTGCCAATTCTTTTCAAATCGCAAATATTACTATCTCAAAAGGAGAAATTATGGATTGCGATAAGAATTTTTTATTACTGCTTAAATCGGCCGGATTTGGCCATGGCGAACCGGACCTAAGCGACAGGCTTCTGGATTCATTCCTCAAAATGCTCTTGGAATATAAGAAAACGCCTGGCCGAATAGTATGCCTCAATAGCGGGATATTTCTTACCACTACAGATTCGGAAATCTCACAATCTCTAAAAGCCTTTGAAGAACGAGGCTCTGAAATTCTTTCATGCACAACCTGCCTTGAATATTATGGAAGAATGGATAAACTTCTCGTAGGCAAATCGACAACAATGCGGGAAATATCAAAAGTGATGCTCGAATCAGAAAAAATAATTGCACCATAATATAATTTATTATGAAATTTCTTTTCTTTAGAGCCATGATGTGGTTAAGGCGTTCTCCAACAACACTATATGCCGCAGATTAATTCCGTTTGAATCAGAATAATATGCCATGATTATAATAGAAAAAGGACTTGCCAGCCATATTCTATCATATATATTACCCCTGAACTTGTTACTTTTTTCACATATTGGCAGGGAGATTTTGAAATGCCGGCAAATAGAATAGTAATAGTCGGTGCCGGTGTCATGGGGCAAGGTTTAGCGGAAACAATTGCCACCACCGGCACAGATGTAATTCTCCTTGATCGCACTATTAAGGTCGCCAAACAAGGCATTGATAGAATAGCCGATAGCCTTAATCATGCCATTGCCCGCTGGGCGATGACTGAGGCGGATAAAAAAGCGATATTGTCTCGAGTTTCTCCATCGGCCGACCTACAGATTGCCAAGGAAGCCTCCATCGTTATTGAATCCATTCCAGAGAATCTTCGCCTGAAACGTGAATTATTTCAGAAGCTCGACGACCTCTGTCCTGAGGAAACAATTTTTATTACCAACACGGCCACTCTTTCCATCACGGAATTGGCGGCAGTGACTAACCGCTCCGATAGAATAATCGGAATGCACTTCCTAAACCCGGTTCCAAAAATTCCCGTGGTCGAGGTAGTGCGCGGTCTGAAAACTTCAGATGATACATACAAAAAAGCCAGCGAATTTGCCGACCTTCTTGGCAAAACGCCGGTTCTTGTTTACGAATATCCCGGATATGTAACCACGCGTATAATTGTGCCTTTGTTGAATGAAGCCATGCATGTCTTGATGGAAGGCGTTTCCACCGCTGAAGATATAGACACGGCTATGAAACTTGGATATGGATTTAATGTCGGGCCATTGGCTTTGGCTGATATGATGGGGCTTGACGTTGTCATGTCCTGGATGGAGAATCTATTGGCGGAGTTGTCTGAACATAAATATAACCCTTGCCCGATACTCCGCAAAATGGTCCGTGCAGGCCATCTTGGAGTAAAAACCGGACAGGGATTTTTTAAATATGACAAGGATGGAAATCGCCTTCCAGGCGACTATTCACAATTTGATGATTATCGGGTAAAGAAATGAATATTTTGGTATTAAACTGCGGCTCCTCATCCATAAAATATCAATTTTTTGACATGGATAAAGAGGTGGCTCTGGCCAAAGGAATGATATCCCGGATTGGGATGACCGGAGCGGTGCTCACCCACAAACCATTCGACCGAAAGGAAGTCAAAGTATCCGGCGAAATTCTTGACCATATTGTTGCCACCAGTTATGTAATTTCCATTCTGCTTTCGGCCAATCATGGCGTTATTAAGGATAAAAGCGAGATACATGCTGTCGGTCACCGTGTGGTGCATGGCGGAGAACAATTTACTCAATCGGTTTTGATTACCGATGAAGTAATGTCTGAAATACGAAATCTAATTGATCTTGCGCCACTGCATAATCCTCATAATCTCCGCGGGATTCAGGCCTGTAATAAGACACTACCCAATATTCCGCAAGTGGCCGTATTTGATACTGCCTTTCATTGCATGATGCCTCCTACGGCATATATTTATGGAATTCCGCATGTACTGTATAAAAAATACGGCATTCGCCGCTATGGGTTTCATGGCACATCTCATTTCTATGTTTCTGAGAGAGCGGCAGAATTATTAGGAAAACCGCTTAATCAATTGAAGATGGCAACCTGTCATCTCGGAAATGGCGCATCTATTTCAGCCGTTAATCGTGGGATTTCAATTGACACTTCCATGGGATTTACTCCGCTTGAGGGATTGCTCATGGGTACCCGTTCCGGCGACATGGACCCGGCTATTATTCTTCATATTATGGGACGCGAGGAGCTCTCGCTTCATGAAGCCAATACCTTAATGAACAAGCACTCCGGCATGATTGGAATTTCCGGCGTATCTTCTGATATGAGAGAAATTATCGATGCCGCCAATGCGGGTCATACGAACGCCAAGCTGGCCCTTGATATATATTGTTACCGTCTTAAAAAATATATCGGAGGGTATGCCATGGCTATGGGGGGATTGGATGCCATCGTGTTTACCGCAGGCATAGGCGAGAATTCACCGCTTGTTAGAGAATTGACCTGCCAGGGACTTGATTTTATCGGCGTGGAATTGGATAAAGAAAAGAACTCTACCGCCATTGGCAAAGAAATGATTATTTCTTCGGATTCTTCACGCATTAAGGTGCTGGCAATACCTACCAATGAAGAGCTTGTCATTGCACGAGACACTAAAGATATTATCAATGGAATAATCAAATAAAGGCAAGAGATTTTAAATTTCCATAATTATTTCATATATGGCATGCATATTTAATTTAATTATCTGGAGGAAAATTGTTTAAGATAATTGACAAGAAGGAGCTCTGTGAAAATGTCCATCAATTCAGAATTGAGGCTTCTCATCTTGTTCAAAAAGCCAAGGCCGGCCAATTTGTCATTCTTCGCAAAGATGATAAGGGAGAACGGGTGCCGATGTCAATCGGCGGTCTTGATAAGAATAAAGGTCTCTTGACAGTGGTCATACAGGAAGTGGGAAAGACTTCGGCCTCTATGAATCGAATGAAAATCGGAGAAAGCTTCGCCGATGTTGTTGGCCCTTTGGGGATACCATCGCACATCGAAAAATTTGGGCATTGCATCTGTATCGGCGGCGGTGTCGGTATTCCGCCAATTTTTCCGATTGCGCAAGCGTTAAAAATGGCTGGGAATCGCGTGACCACTATTATTGGCGCCAGGAACAAGAGTCTTCTGATATTTGAAGAAGAATTATCATCTGCTTCAGACAGGCTTCTTATTACTACTGATGATGGTTCCTATGGCACTCATGGTTTTGTCACCACTGTGCTTCAGAAACTCATTACTGATGGTGAAAAAATCGATATGGTAATCGCCATCGGTCCTGTCCCGATGATGAAAGCCGTGGTCAACACCACGCGCGAACCTAAAGTCAAGACTCTTGTTAGTCTGAACCCCATCATGGTTGATGGCACCGGTATGTGCGGCGCCTGTCGTGTCACAGTCGGCGGCAAAACCAAATTCGCCTGCGTGGATGGTCCCGATTTTGACGGCCATGAAGTCGATTTCGACGAAATGACCAAGCGGATGAAAATGTATGCAAAATACGAAAAAGTAGCTTATGAAAAATTTCTCCATAATGATTGTCATCTCGCCAAACAAATTGAGGAAATGAGATAACCCAACATCACGAGTGCATTATGACAGACGAAAACAAAAATAAGCCTATCAATAAAAAAGAGCGGATGAAAATCCCACGGCAGAAAATGCCGGAGCAATTGCCGCAGGACCGTGTTCGCAATTTTAAGGAAGTTCCCTATGGGCTTACTCCCCAACTGGCCATGGAAGAGGCTAAACGTTGTCTTGAATGCCCCAAGCCCCCTTGCATTGCAGGATGTCCAGTCGAGGTTAATATTCCCGCCTTTATTAAATTGGTTGCCGAGGGTGATTTTATTGGGGCCGCCCGCAAAATAAAAGAAACCAATGCTCTCCCCGCTATCTGCGGACGGGTTTGCCCTCAGGAAGAGCAGTGCGAGCAGGTGTGCGTATTAACCAAAAAACACAAATCGGTCGGCATAGGGAATCTTGAAAGGTTTGTCGCCGACTACGAACGCGAGCATGGCAAAGTCGAAATCCCCAAACTCCCGCCATCGACCGGCAAGAAAATAGCCGTGGTCGGTTCCGGCCCGGCCGGACTGACAGTCGCCGCCGATCTGGCCCAAATGGGACATAAAGTGACTATTTACGAAGCCCTTCATAAACCGGGCGGCGTGTTGATATATGGCATCCCAGAATTTAGACTTCCAAAAGCAATAGTGCAATCTGAAGTCAATTATCTCATGCAACTTGGCGTCGAAGTAAAAACAAGCTATGTAGTTGGCAAACTCGATACCGTTGATGAACTTTTTGAGATGGGTTTTGATGCGATCTTCATCGGCACCGGCGCCGGACTTCCCAATTTCATGAAAATCGAAGGTGAAAATTTCAATGGCATTTATTCCGCCAATGAATTTCTTACCCGCTCGAACCTGATGGCCGCTTATGATTTCCCTAACATGGATACGCCAATATTTGTCGGCGAAAACGTAGCTGTCCTGGGCGGCGGCAATACCGCTATGGATTCGGTGCGTACATCCCTCCGTTTGGGAGCAAAGAACGCCTATATTGTTTATCGTAGAAGCCGTACCGAGATGCCCGCCCGTATCGAGGAAATCCATCATGCCGAGCAGGAAGGCGTGCAGTTCATGTTCCTGACCAACCCCATTAAGTACATCGGCGACGAGAATGGCTGGGTGAAGGCAATGGAGTGCATCAAAATGGAACTGGGCGAACCAGACGCATCGGGCAGACGACGGCCGGTCGAAATCAAAGGTTCGAATTTTGTACTACCGGTTGATACCGTTGTGGTGGCAGTCGGGAATTCTTCCAATCCCCTTATTCCTCAGACGACACCGGGACTTAAAACCAACAAATGGGGTAATATTGAAGTTGACCCAAATACGCAGATGTCTTCCCGCCCGGGCGTTTTCGCCGGAGGCGATATTGTAACCGGCGGCGCGACTGTTATTCTCGCGGCGGGAGCCGGCAAAGTAGCCGCGAGAGCCATACATAAATATGTAATGGGCATCCCTTTCGACGAACCAAAGAAGGAAGAAGCCAAACCAGCAGTGAGGTAGGTCGGGTTCCGAAATTTCGGATTTATCAGGAAATGAGAAACCCGACATCGTTGGGAATAACCGCCAATTCCAAATAATGTCGGTTTTTTCGTCCCCGATCATATCGTGGACTTTAAAACCCGATCTACGAACTTTGGGACTCCTGTCAGAGCAAAATCAATTTATCTGTAGCCGACATTCAGGAATGTCGGCTACAATTATTAATGAATCATACTACGGCATATTATTAATAATATGCGTTGCGAATTCGGACGTAGAGACTTTGGTCGCGCCTTCCATCTGGCGTTCCAGATCGTATGTCACCGTCTTGTTCCTGATGGTTTGCTCTATACTGCGTTCGATCTTTTTTGCGGCTTCCTCCCAACCCATGTACTCAAGCATCATGCAGGCGGAGAGAATAAGCGAACCCGGATTGATCATATCCTTATCGGCGTATTTGGGAGCAGTGCCATGGGTTGCCTCGAACAGTCCGACAAAATCGCCAATATTGGCACCCGGGGCCATCCCCAGTCCGCCGACCTGCGCCGCGCAGGCGTCGGAGAGATAATCGCCGTTCAGATTGGGCGTAGCGATGACTTCATACTCATCGGTGCGGGTGAGAATCTGCTGAAACATCGAGTCGGCAATCCGATCCTTGATGATGATCTTGCCTTCTGGGGCTTTGCCATTGTACTTGGTCGTGACTTCATCTTCCGTAACAATCTTGTCGCGGAATTCCGTCGTCGCCAGTTTATATCCCCAGTCACGAAAGGCGCCTTCGGTGTACTTCATAATATTGCCCTTGTGTACCAGAGTCACCGATTTGCGATTCTTATCGATAGCGTGCTGAATCGCTTTACGAACAAGACGCTTGGTAGCGGTGACCGAAATCGGCTTGACGCCGATACCCGAATCGCTCCGGATACTGAGCTTGAATTTCTTATTCAGAAAATCAATCACCGTTTTGCAGTCTTTTGTTCCCTTTTCCCATTCGATGCCGGCATAGACATCTTCGGTATTCTCGCGATAAATCACGATATTCATTTTTTCGGGATGTTTCACCGGCGCCGGGACACCCTCAAAGTAACGAACCGGACGCACACAGGCGTATAAATTCAGCACCTGACGAAGGGTTACGTTTAGCGAGCGAAAACCGCCGCCAACCGGTGTGGTCAGGGGGCCTTTCAAAGCCACAATATACTGCTTGATGGCGGTGAAGGTTTCGTCCGGCATGACTGTACCATACAGCTTCTGAGCATTTTCGCCGGCGTAGATATCCATCCATACTATCTTCTTTTTGCCGCCGTAGGTCTTTTCAACCGATGCATCAACCACGCGGCGGGTTGCTTTCATTATATCGCGGCCGATACCATCGCCCTCGATAACAGGAATAATCGGATTATCCGGAATGACCAGATTCTTATTCTTAACCGTTATCTTCTCCCCTTCTGTGGGGATCTGAATATGTTTGAATTTTGCCAATTTGACCACTCCTCTCTTAGTAACCGATTTCCTTGAGGAATCCCTTGTAAGTCTCACCGGATTTCTGCAGAGCATCGAGTTCCTTCTTCTGCAGTTTCAGTTCAATTATTTTCTCCACGCCGTTGGCGCCAAGTATAACCGGTACGCCAATGTAGAGGTCTTTCATACCATATTCGCCATTGAGCATAGCGGAGCAGGGAATCAGCCTTTTCTCATCGAGCATTATGGCGCGAACCATTTCGACTGATGCGGCGCCCGGGGCATAGTAAGCGGAACCGGATTTGAGTAATTTCACTATTTCGGCGCCGCCATCGCGTGTACGAGCCGAAATGGCTGTGATCTTATCGGCATCCATTAGTTCGGCAATCGGAATGCCGCCGACGGTTGTATAGCGCGGAAGCGGGACCATGGTATCGCCATGTCCGCCGAGTACCATTGATTGCACATCACACATAGCTACTCCAAGCTCCATCGCCACGAAAGTACGAAAACGGGTTGAATCCAGCACGCCCGCCTGCCCGCATACGCGATTGGACGGGAAGCCGGAACGTTTGAAGGCATGGTAAGTCATAATATCAAGCGGATTGGTTACGACAATAATAAAAGCCTTGGGAGCATGTTTCTTGATATTGTCTGCAGATGTACCGACGATGTCGGCATTCATCTTGAGCAGGTCTTCTCTGGTCATACCGGGTTTGCGCGCCAGACCAGCGGTAATAACCACGATGTCGGACCCCTTCATATCCTTGGGATCGTTCGAGCCGGTCAGCATGCAATTGTAGCCTCTAATTGGGCCGGCCTGTGATAAATCAAGCGATTTCCCCTGTGGAATCCCCTCGAGAATATCGACCAGCATGACATCGGCCAGATTGGCCTCGGCGAGGTACTGGGCGACTGAGGCGCCAACATTTCCAGCGCCAATTACAGAAATCTTCTTGTTCATTATTCCTCCGTAAGGTTAAATTGGTTTATATCCATCTAATTTACTATCATAACAGTGTGTCCCGCATCGTGAACCAATGCGGCCTTTAGTTCTCCTTTTTTATAAGACAGATCATCTATTGTCGATTGCGGATTGGGGCAGGAGCCAAAATATACTTTATCCGGTCTCCCCTCGGGAAGCATGGAGTGCAATAGCACGTCAATTCTTTCGGATATTTTCTTCACGCGGTATAATTTATGTATTCCAAACGAATCTTCCTTACTGATAGCATTTTGCTGATCAGAGCGCCATTTGTCCGCCAGCTTATAGAAAGCATCACTCCCTATACCTTCATGGCAAGCAGAGAATAATATTACCATTCCGCCATCAGCCACAGCATTTTGGCAGTTTTCCAGTGACTTTTGAAGTTGATAAAGATTGCTGTCAAGCGGCGGGCGGACTTCGGCAAGAATCAAATCATATTTATTATCCGCGGTTTGGCCGTATAGCTGTCCTGCAATTATGGTTGCCTTCCTGAAGGCCACATCCAATTTGCCGCAAACGATGGCATTGATATTGCCCTCATATCCACCTACAACTTGTATGGCAAATATATTTTTATTTGCCACAAACTGCATCATAAACCGGAAATGCTCTTCAATGGGATTACCGTCAAGCCGAATAGGTGAAGCATCAAAGCTGACACTGAGATTATGATTGCGAACGGTAGTATCATAATCACATAACCCTGGAAATATTGATTTACGGCCGCCGGTGAATCCGGCGAAATAATGCGGCTCAACCGAACCAATCACCACTATCTTTTCGGCTTCGACAAAGTGGCGATTCAGCCGAATCGCCTCGCCATTTTTATCCAGTCCAACTGTTACCATGCTTGTCTCATCTCTGGCGTTATGCACAATAATATTATTTTCAATCTCCGCTAAAAAGCTTCCGAAAATAGCGTGCAATTGCGCCGGATTTGGTTTTTGATGGCATCCCGTGGCGATTAGAAATTTCGCTTTGGGATTGAATTTGCCATTGTACTTAAGCCAGCTAAATATTCGCTCTGTAGGCGTTGGCCGATAGGCATCGTTGACAACATAAATATCCGTCTGGACTATCGGAAACAAATTGGCCTCAGCGCTTTTGATTAATGAAAGAAATTGTCCTCGATCAATGGCATTTTTAGCATTGCCGATATATCCATATTCATTGAGCGATGTATTATCCGGCAATTTCAGCGACAATCTGCCCATCCCATAATTTATAATAACCTGCATCACTCTTAACCAAAGAAAAAGGCTATTTCTTTGATAGCATTTTCCGGAGAGTCAGAAGCATGCACGGAATTTTCCTGAATATTAAGAGCAATCTCCTGCCGCAGTGTCCCGCATGCCGCTTTGGCCGGGTCGGTAGCGCCTATTAAAGTCCGTAGGTCGGCAATGGCATTTTCTTTCTGCAACAAAATAGGTACCACCGGCGCCGACGACATAAATTCCACCAGCGAATCCAGAAACGGTTTTCCTTCATGCACCGCATAAAATTTACGCGCCTTATCGGAAGTTAGCCGTTCCATTCTCAATTCGAGAATATTAAATCCGGCATGCTCCAGTCGATTGATGATATGTCCGATGAGTCCTCTTTTGACTGCGTC
>JAGVEJ010000093.1 GCA_020058225.1 Candidatus Zixiibacteriota bacterium
CTCCAAAGCAATTCAATCCCCTGTTTCATCAAAAATACCGAAAGCCATGTCAAACCAAAATGATTGGTCGTGCTCCACCAAGGCGTTCCATGATCCATCTGGAGCGACTCCGGATGGGTGACGGAGAGGCAATTGCGTGCCGCTGAGCAGAAATAACCGTATGTCATAAAATATCGATCCCACAAGGGCTCAACCTACTTCGCAATTTCTTTATAAATAATAGTCCCATGTTCGCCGCAGGCGAAGATTTTATTTCCTGAAATCTCAATGTCAAGCAATTGATAGGCAACGCCAGTTGCCTCCGGAATCCAATTCTTTCCACCATCATCGGAATATAGTACCGCCCCCAGACTGCCGATTACATATATGTGTTTGGCATCAAGCATAAGTAAGTCAAGTAAATGGATATCCTCCGGCAGGACATTGTGTGGTAGCCAAGTTCGTCCGCTGTCATTGGATATGGCTATAAACCCGCCCATTCCGACCATCAACCCACTTGCCCCCCATAGCCCGACAGCGGTGACGGTTCTTCCTGAGGGGACAACGATTGCTTCCCAAGAACTGCCGGTGTCGCGAGAGATAAATAGCTTCCCAATACCGATAATGGAAATTATTCCTTTAGGCGATATATCAACATACTGTAATTGTCTTCCGGCAATTGGCAGGGAATCCCAGGTCTTTCCGGCATCGGAAGTCTTATAAGCCACACCGGCAAAACTATTTTTGCTATAATAATTACCTCCCACCAAAAAGCCGGTTTTATTATCAATGAAATCCATATCAAATAACCAGAGACTGGTATCAAAATTGAGACTTGTCCAAAATTTTCCGCGGGATTCGGAATGGCTGAAAGTTCCTCTGTTTCCACAAATAAAGCCATTGGTGCAGTCATCAAAGAAATATATATTTTCGAGTACCAGACTGGAGCCAAGTGTATCGATATCCCATTTCTCGGAAGCGGCAAAATATCGAAGAATTATACTGTTTGAGGCGGAAATATAGATATCTTTATTATTGCAAATATGAATGCTATTCAGCTGGTCATCAACTGATGAGGCAAATCGATGCCAGTCAGCGGCAAGAGGCGATATATAGGCAATGATAATTACTGTAAATATGGCGGCAAAAAAAATGGATGTCTTTTTCATATAATAACAACCTTCTTTAACAGTTGAAAAGTATCCATTATTATAATATGTTTTACCAATTTAGAAATGAATAGGATAAAGTCAAATTGAATAATAGGGATAAAATATTGGAGCTGGCAGAAATAACAGCTTCAAATCGGGCCGGAATAGGTGTTTTTGGGGAGATGAATTTTTCTCTCTTTGCCGGTGAAACTGCCATAGTTGTCGGCGCCAGCGGAACAGGAAAAACCACATTGGCCGAGTTAATATTGGGGGAACTGAGACCTGAATTCGGTTCTGTTTCGGTTTTTGGGCGGATAGTCGGGCGGAAAAATGAGAGGAATTTGAAAGATATCAGGCAAAAAATTGGAGGGGTAGGTGGGATTTTTGATTTGATTCCCAACCGTTCTGTCGCCGAAAATGTCATTTATCCGCTAATAATAAAAGGTGAATCGGTTTCCGGAAATAGATTAAGACAGATTCTAATGCAGTTTAATCTGCATGGCCGCAGAAAGGATAAGGCCTTTCGCTTAACTCGCGGCGAAAAGATACTTGCCATGCTTGCGAGGTCGGTTATAGCAGATCAGCCATTGCTTATCATTGATGAACCACTTGAAAGACTAAGCCCGGAATTGTCCGATCGAATTGTTGAAATTTTGAAGAGGCTTTCAGCCGCCGGGCATGCCCTGTTGATATTGACCAATGGGAAAACGCCGATTGAAATTCCATCCGCCCAAATCAATCATATCAGGGATGGAAAAATATTATGAGCCGAATATTTTTTCTTCTTGGAAAATCATTGGGTGATATTGGCCGCAGGCCAATTGCGGCATTTGGGGCGCTTCTTTCACTTTTGCTACTTTTTCTCCTTTTTGATATTGTCTGGATTTCCTCGCTTAGTTCACGGAAATATTATGATAATCTTGTCTCCGGTATAGATATAGAGGTATTTATCGATGACAGCCTGCCTGATTCATCCTTTATGGCAACACAAATGGCCATTTCCAAATTTGAAGGAGTGGAAAGAGTGGATTTAATAACCAAAGATGATGCCCGGACCTTGTTAGTTGATATAATGGGCGTTGATCTTCTTAATGGCTTGGAGGGAAATCCGCTTCCTCGTTCGCTTGTTGTAACTTTTCGAGAAAATTTTCTGAATAACCGGGCTCTTGGCAACTACCGGAAAAGAATGATGGAATTTGAAGGAGTCTCTCAAATATTTTATGCCCAGCATCTTCTTGAAAAAGCAGAAAATGCCAGAATGATAATTTCCAATATAGTCATTTATCTTGGCGGAGCCATCCTTCTTGCGGCAGTCCTTAATCTGGTAAATTCTATCAGGCTTTCAGCCCGGGCGCGGGAATTTGAGATTACCCAGCTTAGATTAATGGGAGCAAGCCGGTTTTTTCTTCTTTTTCCATTCATTTTGGAAGGATTCCTATTCTCTTTTTTGGCATCGATGTCGGGCTGGATATTGCTCCAATATGGCACAGATTATTTTGCCTTCAAGGGTATTGAAATCATGTTCCCATCAATTCCGGAGATAGTTTTCTTTTGCTTGGCGGCTTCAGTTACCGGAATAATTGGCGGATATATTGGTTCCCGGAAAATTTTATAGACATGTTCAATCATCATGGAAAGACCATTTTGCCGCTTTTGATATTTTTGGCGCTGATGCCTTTTATTTCCTTTGGTCAGAAGGGAGGCATCATTGAACAACGGAGCGACTTGGAGAAAATCAAAAAGGAAATGGAGGATTGTCGGAAAAGCCTTGATTCTCTTCAGGAACAAGAAAAAAACACACTGAAAGAAATATCCAATTATGGGCAAAGGGCCTCAGTCAATGAAACTGTATTGAAGCGTCTGAACCGTCAACTTGATGGTATAAAAAACAATATTCGTAAATCTAAGATTAGCTTGGATAATTTTCAGGAGGAGCTTAATGCCTCGCGTTCTCGATTCACCGGAAATCTGAAATATTATTATACCGGCTTGCGATGGAATCTTTCGGTGCAGAGCGGTGAAACGCAGAAAGAAAAAGATGCCCTGAGAAGAATATTATACCTAAGGGAATTGGCGGCCTTTGACCGTGATCAGCTTTCACGCGCCTCAGAATACTTGACTCAGGCTGAAAAGGATTATTCGACACTTCTTGATAGAGAGAAAACTGTAGGCGAAGCCCGCAAGAAAAAAAAGAGCGAATTTATTCTAACATCATCTCAGAAGGAGAAAAGGGAAAAAGAGCTCTCCAAGCTAAGAAGAAAAAAAGAGGGCGAATCGGAAAGACTGATGGCGTTGTCCGAAGCGGCCCGGCAAATGGAGGATCTGATTGCGCAATTGGAAGCGGCTCGTCGGGATAAAAAAGAGGGATTAGCCGGCGCGGAGTCTGCTGTCTCGGGAAATTTCGTTTCATATAAGGGTGCGCTTCAGGCGCCTTTGACTGGTAAAATTATCAAAGCCTTCGGCTGGAGTATAGATAAAATTACTAAGCTAAAATCATTTTCGCCGGGGATTGAGATTGTCGGAGAACCTAATTCAAAGATTACTGCTGTTGCAGATGGAATTGCGGCGTATGTCGGAAATTTGCGCGGATATGGCACATTTGTTATTTTGGAACATGAGGATGGATATTTTTCCACTTATGCGGGAATAGAGAGGCTTGAGGTGGAACAGGGTGAAATTATTTCACAGGGCGAAAAACTTGGTGTTTCTCCCTCAGGAATCATTAAATTTGAGCTTAGACACGGAAAAGAACCACTTGACCCGATAGAATGGATTAAGATTGATTACTTTAGGTAATATACCCGGACAACCGTTGGTCAGCCGGATTTTGCTAAGTTCGTTTAATAACAATAAACTGGCCTCGACATATCTTTTTTATGGCGCCGATGGTCGCGGCAAATGGGCCGTGGCCATTGGTTTGGCCGCATTGGTCAACTGTGAGGAGCCGATAAAAGATAACAGCGGCAAGGTGGCAGATTCATGCGGCAATTGCCGCAATTGCCGACAAATTGAGAATTTAATATTTCCCGAATTACATTTTGCCGTTCCGATTACGACTCATAAAAATGAAGATGAGGCTAATGATCTCGTTAGAGGATATTTGAATCTCAAAGCTGAAAACCCATATAGGATAATAAATTCAGGGCCTCAAATTGTAGCCGCCGCCAATGACTTTCGTCACAAAATGCCACAAATCCCAAATGGAAAGAAGATTAAGGATATTGCCATTGCACAGCAACTCACTATCCCAATAGAATTGGCCAGAGAAATAAAAAGGAAAACTGCTATCCGACCTTATGGCGGAACTAAAAGAATAATTATTTTCTATCAAATGGAAAAAATGCTTCAATCTTCGGCGGATGCTCTTCTGAAATTAATCGAGGAACCGCCTCCAGAGACCATTATAGTCATAACTGCGGTTGATCCGGATGCTCTTCTCCCCACGATTAAATCCAGATCACAGAGAATTCGATTCCGACCCATTTCTGATTCGATCATTGCTCAATATCTTTTTGAGCGCCATAATGTTGAATCGGAAAAAGCCTCATTTTTGGCTCGTTTGTCTGAAGGTTCCATAGGACAAGCCGTATTATTTATTGAGGATGGTGATATGTCATCATTTCGGCAGACCGCCTTCTTATTGTTTAAGAGCATTTTTGCCAGAGAGACATCATCGGCGATGGCCGCTTTCAGCGATCTAATAAACCCGATGGATAAAAGCGAATCCGAACAGCTTCTGAATTATTGGCAATCCTTTTTGGGGGACTTAATTCGTATAAAAAGCGGGATGCCACAATCGGGAATATTAAATATCGACTTGGGGAAAGAATTGGAGAATCTTGCCGGAAAGATTGCTTCTGCCGCCGATTTTTCCGCCATGCTTGGATATATCAAACGTATGAATCAGGCATTAAGACGCAATATTCATATCCGCATCGGAATGATTGCCCTGTTATTAGGTCTGAGACAATATATCAATCAAAATCCTTGACAGATTCTCTCCATTAAGTAATTTAAGCTATTTACAGGAGAAATTATGCCCGAGTTATTTATGGTGGAATTTAAGGGTGGGAGGAAAGAATATTATTATAATACCTATCATCATACATTTAAAATAAGCGACTATGTTATTGTACAATCTGACCGCGGCGAGGATATGGGGAGGCTTGATAGGAAAGTATTGAAAGAGCTTGATTTTTCTGATTTGGAAAAACCGCGTTCAATCTTACGTTCTGCCAATGATGAAGACCGGAAAAAACTGGAACAGAATCGCGCCGATGAGGATATATTCTGGCCCAAGGCGCTTGATTTTATAGACATGCATAAGCTGGATATGAAACTGGTTGACATAGAATATCAATATGACCGAAATAAACTGACTTTTTATTTTACCGCCGAGCATCGTGTCGATTTTCGCGCCTTAGTGCGCGAATTGGCGGCTGAATATAAGACCCGAATAGAATTGCGTCAAATCGGGGTTCGTGATGAGGCCAAACGGATTGGCGGGTATGGAGTATGCGGACTACAGCAATGTTGTTCATGTTATATAAAGAATTTCGAGCCGATTTCCACCAACGATGCCAGAGTCCAGGGGTTATCATTAAATCCCGCAAAAATATCCGGCAATTGTGGAAGGTTATTATGCTGTTTGCGTTTTGAATGCGAACATTACTCCAAAACCAGAAGCAAGTATCCCGAAATAGGCGAGAAATATGAAACGCCACAGGGTGAGGGTATAGTAGATAAAATCAATGTCTTTGAAGATTACATGGTTGTGAAATTGAACGGTGGTGAAGACGCAAAAATTTTTGGCCGCGATATAAAGAAAAAACAGCGGAAGCAAACCTCGTTCTTCCAAAAGTGGCGGGAAGCCCTGGTCGGTGATAAATCGGAAAAGCAGGAGAAGAAAGTTGAATAAACCATTTTATATTACGACCCCGGCGTATTATGTCAACGATCGCCCGCATATTGGGCATTCCTATACAACCATTGCCGCGGATTTATTGACCAGATATCACCGACTTAACGGCCGCGAAGTTTTTTTCCTTACAGGTACCGATGAGCACGGCACAAAAATAGCCGAAGCCGCCGCCGCATCCAATCTGGAGCCGAAAGCCTTCTGTGATCAGGTGGTGCAATATTTCAAAAAGGCATGGGAAAATCTTTCGATCGAATATGATGAATTTATCCGTACCACTGATAACCGCCATGAAGAGGCCGTAAAAAAGCTTTTGAATGTGCTCATGGACGCCAAAACCGATAATGGCGAGCCGGTAATTTATACGGGAAATTATGAAGGGTTATATTGTGTCGGCTGTGAGAAGTTTCTGACCGAAAAGGACCTTGTCAACGGCGTCTGCCCTGATCATAAAAAGCCCCCCAAGCTTCTCAAGGAAAAGAATTATTTCTTTCGCCTAACCTCATTTCTACCAAAACTGAAAAGCCTGATTGAATCGAACGAATTAATTATTCTTCCCGAAGAAAGGCGACGTGAGGTTCTTGGATTATTTGCGGTGGGACTGGATGATTTCTCGGCTTCTCGTGAAAAAGTAAAATGGGGTATTCCACTTCCTTTCGACCCAACGCAATCTGCCTATGTTTGGGTTGACGCGCTTTCCAACTATATCAGCGCCATCGGCTATGGGAGCGATGAATCCAAATTCCATAAATGGTGGTATGAAGCGGAAATAACGCATCTGATGGCCAAAGAAATTCTAAAATTCCATTGTATATATTGGCCCGCCATGTTGATGGCCGCCAATCTGCCATTACCCAAGACCATCTTCCTGCATGGATTTTTCACGGTCGATGGCGAAAAAATGTCCAAGACTCTTGGGAATATAATCGACCCTAATGATTTGGTGGCGCAATTTGGCCCTGATGCAACCAGATATCTTCTGCTTACTCAGTATCCTTTCGGTATTGATGGAGATATTCAGGTTTCGCGCATGGTCACCAAATACAATAGCGACCTGGCCAATGATTTGGGCAATCTTGTTTCCCGCGTGGCAAAAATGATTGGTTCCACATTTGACGGCAAATTACCCGAACCGTATGATAGACTGGATGGTTTGCCGGAGCTTTTGCATAGCGCCGAGCAATTGCCCGGATCGGTTTTGGAGCATATTGCCAACTATCGAATCGGGCATGCTATCGATGAAATTATGAATCTTGTCCGGCGAACCAATAAATTTTTCGATACCAATGCGCCTTGGAAACTCGCTAAGGACGGAAACCTGAAAGCGGCGGGCGGGGCTCTATATGCCTGTTCTGAAGTGATAAGAATTGTGGCCATATTGCTGTATCCGGTTATCCCCAACAAGGCTATTGAGATTCTTAAAGTCTATGGTCTTGGAGCGAATGACTTGAATATCAATAATGCCAAAGCATTTTATTATCTGGAGCCTGGACGGGTGGTTTCGATTAAGGATTCCATTTTCCCTCGTTTACAGAATACAAAAAAGATATCTGATGTCGGAAAAGAAGAAAAATCAGCTGAGGGTTTACTCGATATTTCTGAATTTGCCAAAATCCAATTAGTTGTGGCTGAAGTGTCGGAAGCGGAAAAAATTGAAGACTCGGATAAATTATTGAAACTTCAGATAAATCTGGGTGATGAAAAACGACAGATTGTGGCGGGAATAGCCGAGCATTACACGCCCGAATCGATAAAAGGCAAAAGAATTGTGGTGTTCAAAAACCTTAAACCTGCCAAAATTCGCGGTGTGGAATCAAATGGGATGCTTTTGGCGGCTAAGAAGGGGAAGCGTCTTTGCGTGATTGTGCCGGAAAATGATCTTCCTCCCGGATCAACCATCAGTTAGAATTATATTGGTCAATCCCCCGTGGCTTATTTCTTTCGACATGGTGAATCATGATAGACTCTCACTGCCATCTTGATTTTAAAGAGTACAAGCATAATCTCGATGATATAATAAATAATGCGCTCTCCTCTGGAGTGCATACTTTATTTAATATTGGGGCGGATATGCATTCATCAATAAGGTCTGTGGAATTGGCCAATAAATATGACTGTATTTATGCAACGGTGGGAATACATCCTCATGATGCGGCTACATATAATCAGGAGATTGAAAATAGGCTTCTGGAGCTTATAAAGGATAAGAAGGTCGTTGCGATAGGCGAGATCGGGCTTGATTATTATCGTGATTTATCGCCCCGACATATTCAAAAGCAGGTTTTTCGGAAACAACTTGAGATTGCCATCCAGTATAATATGCCGGTGGTAATTCATACCCGCGAATCTTTTGGAGAGACAATCAATATCGTTAGAGAATATCGCCAGAAATTATGTGGGGGCGTATTTCATTGTTTCCCCGGCACAATTGCCGATGCCAAACAAGTGTTTGATATTGGATTCCATATTTCGGTGGGTGGAATTATTACATTTCCAAAGGCAAAAATGGCCGAAGTTGCCGCAAATGTGCCATTGGAATATATTTTACTCGAGACTGACAGCCCCTATCTTGCCCCGGCGCCATTTCGAGGAAAAAATAATCAACCAGCGTATATTAAATACATAAGAGATAAACTAGCGGAGCTGAGAAAGATATCTGTCGATGAAGTGGAAAGCGCAACCGATAATAATTGCCGGAGGGCTTATCGGCAGGTTGATACATTTGGGGGGTAAGACAAGTGTCCCTTGATCGTCCCAAAAAGAGATTCTCGCAGAATTTTCTGGTTGATTTGGATATTGCCCAGAAGATTGTAGAACTCCTGGAATTATCTGCCGGCGATGTGGTTTTCGAAATTGGTGCAGGGCGGGGAGTTCTTACCGAGATTGTGGCCAATACCGAAGTGAATCTTTTCTCTTTTGAAATTGATCGCCATCTAATTCCGCAACTTCACTCCAAATTCTGGAAATATCCCAAAGTTAAAATAATCAATCGTGATTTTTTAAGAGTTATTCCCTCTGAATGGCATCGGGGAGCATTCAAATTGATTGGAAATATACCGTATGATATAACTTCGCCTGTAATTGACTGGATAATCCAAAATAGACATTTAATAAAAAAGGCTGTGATTACGGCGCAGACCGAACTTGCCGAAAGGATTTCATCAGGGCCGGGGAGCAAACATTGGGCGCCGATATCGATATTCAGCCAGCTATTCTTTGATATAAGGATTGCTCTACAGATATCTTCAAAATCCTTTTACCCATCGCCCAGGGTGAAATCATCTACGCTGGTTTTTGTCCCGAAAGAGGAATGGCAAATTGAGCATTGGAAGGAATTCGAAAAGATAGTGCGGATATCGTTTCGCCAAAGACGAAAATTACTCGCCAACAATCTTCTGGGAATAGACGGCGTGACAAAGGAATTATTGAAGGATATTTTCGAACGGCTTGGCTTTGAAAAGAACATCAGGGCGGAGAATGTGGATATTAAGGGGTTTATTGCTTTGACGGAGATGATTTCAAATATATCTTGATGATAAGAGTTGAAACATTTAGATTTTTGCAAAAATAATGGGAGAAGGTATGTCTCTTCTATCGATAAAAGTTGATTATATCGCCGGAATGAGGGAGCTTAAGCATTTGCGGGAGCCTGATCCGGCCCAGGCCGCAGTACTGGCGGAGCTTGCCGGCGCCGATGGGATTAGCTGTCATTTGCGTCAGGACAGAAAACATATCCGCGATAGAGACCTTTATATATTGAAAGAGATGGTTAAAACCAAATTGACGCTCCAGATTGAGCCCTCTGAAGACTTAATTGACCGTGCGCTCGAAGTCAAACCATGGATGGTAACATTAATGCCATTTGCCAATGATGATATTATTGTTCACAAGGGAATTGATTTTGAGAATAATCGCGATTTATATTTGGAAACTGCGGCAACTCTGAAGAATGGCGGTATCAATGTCTGTTACTTTATTGAACCGGAAATTGATTCGGTCAAGAATGCCGCTCGCGCCAAGATTGATGCCATCGAAATAAACGCCTTGCGGTATATAACGGCCGACACCCTTGAAGGCGCCGAGTCGGAGCTTGATAGATTGGAACAAATGTCACAACTGGCGAATAAACTTGATATGACGGTAAGTTGTGGAAATGGGCTTAATTACAAAAATATCCGGCCATTAATCGACCTTGGCACGATTGGGGAATTCACGATTGGGTATTCAATACTCAGCCGCTCCTTGATGATAGGCATGGAACGAGCGGTGCGGGAAATGGTGGATATAGTACATACCCCGCCGGCGCGAGGATAATTTATTTTTGCAGGGGCTTGATTTATCACGTCATTGCGTTAATTATGAATAGTCAAAAAAGCATAACAAAATATAATATTATTGAATTTATCTGCATTAGCGAGAATACTCCTCAGCGTTTGGATAAGTATATTGGACATCATGAAGAGTTTAATCTCACCCGCAATAAGGCGCAGAAACTTATCGAAGATGGATTGGTTACTGTTGATGGCAAGAAAGCATTGCATCATCAAATATTAAAAGGCGGCGAAAAAATTGTAATCAGTATTCCACCATCCGAGCCGACCAATGTAGTCGCCGAAAATATTCCGCTCAAGATTGTATATGAAGATGAATTCCTTTTAGTGGTTGATAAACCGGCAGGAATGGTAACTCATCCAGCTTCAGGAAATTATAAGGGAACGCTCGTTAATGCCTTAATGAATTACTCTCAAAATCTCTCCCATGTACAGTTTGATAGACCCGGGATAGTTCATCGTCTCGATAAAGATACAACCGGTCTTCTAATCGTGGCAAAAAATGATGATATCCATCTTAAGCTTCAAACAGCCCTAAGAGAAAGAAAAATCAGGAAAACCTATATTGCCCTTGTCTGCGGGCACATGAAAGAAAATAAAGGCCTCATTGAACTTCCAGTGGGACGTTCGCTTCGCAATCGAAATAGAATGGCTGTCACCAGATTAAAAGGGCGCGAGGCGGTTACGGAATATAAATTACTTGATAGATACAAATTGTACGACTTGCTGGAAATTATTCTTCACACCGGACGGACACATCAGATAAGGGTTCATTTGTCTCATCTTGGGCATCCGGTTTTTGGCGACCCCGAATATGGCGGACAGCTCAAGTGGCATAAGGGCATATTTTCCCTCGACAAGAGATTGGCTTTGAGGGCGCTTGATATCATGCCGCGTCAGGCCTTGCATGCCAAGGGATTAGAGTTTACGCATCCTGCTTCGGGGGAAATAATAATCTTGGAATCGGAATTACCAAGGGATTTCAGCGATCTAATGGCTTTGATAGAAAAAGAGGGGAGATAGTGAGTCAATTCCCTTGTGGGTCTAAGACAAAGTCTTTAAAGAAAAGTGTTATTACAACTCTTTCTTAATTTTTTCTTCCAAAAAATAAATGGTTTCTGGCAGATTATTGATCAAATCGCCGGCGATAAGCGAACGTCGGCCAATTTTCTCTGCGGCAAGGTCTCCCGAAAAACCATGAAGATATACGCCGCAGATTGCCGCATGCAGAGGTGTCAGTCCCTGCGCCAGGAATGAACCGATAATTCCGGATAATACATCACCGGTGCCTCCTGTAGCCATACCGTCATTCCCGTTGGAATTGAGATATATCTCGCCATCGGTATCAGCAATAAGAGTTGGCGATTCCTTCAGTACTATCACAGCATTATACATTTGGGCATATTTTCTGACCAAATCGTATTTGGCGAAAATGTCC
Organism: Candidatus Zixiibacteriota bacterium; assembly: GCA_020058225.1. Taxonomy (GTDB): domain Bacteria; phylum Zixibacteria; class MSB-5A5; order GN15; family PGXB01; genus JAGVEJ01. The sequence continues at coordinate 11,818 of JAGVEJ010000093.1, forward strand.
GAAGGTATTTCTTCATCGATGATTCTTCTGAACTCGCCCGGATGGGGAGTCAAAATCAATTTAGGGTGTTCGCCCAATAATGGCTCTCTATTTTTTTCAAGAGCATTCAGACCATCGGCATCGATCAGGGTGGGTTTGGTTAGAGATGGAATCAACCTTTGAATTAATTCTTTGGTCTCATGATGTCTTCCTATACCCGGTCCTATGACCACAGCGTCCGATTCTGTAATCTTTTTTCTAATTTCTCCCAGACCTCTTAAAGCCAGGGCGCCCTTGTTGGCAACATCAGGCAATGGATAGGTCATCGGTTCGGTTAGTTTTATTTCCAAAATATGATTTAAGGATTCAGGACAGCCAACGGTCACTAGACCTAGTCCGGTGCGGGCAGAGGCCATGGCACACAAAGCGGCCGCTCCTGTCAATCCGGTGGAACCCGCCAATATAAATAATTTGCCAAAATCTCCCTTATGGCCATCCGGTTTTCGGATTGGAAGCATGGGGATAACCATTGAAGATAAAATAAGGTTTTCCCTTATATTAAAAGATTGCACCACCTCATCAGGAATTCCAATAGGAACGTTGTCGATAATTCCGGCTATTTCGCGTCCGGGCGAATAACATAATCCATATTTGGGGAGAGCCAGACAGAAGGTATATTTGGCTTTTATAATAACGCCCTCATGCTTTCCTGTGTCCATATTCAGGCCGGATGGGCAATCCACCGATATAATATCGAGATTCTGTCTGTTGATATATTCAATCAAATCGGCCATAAGTCCCCGAGGGACGCCGGAAAAACCGGTTCCAAAAATAGCATCAACAATATAGTCGGCCTCAAAATATTCCGGCATTTCTTCTATTGAGCGAACATCAATGGTATCGACACCGGCCTTGATGGCCCGGTCAAGATTTATATGTGCATCCGGCGAAAGGCTTTCAGCCGGGCCGGGATAATAAATAACGATACCGTATCCAAATTTGCGAAGATATCGACCGATTACAAAACCATCACCGCCATTGTTTCCTTTTCCGCAAATTATGGCTATTTTCCAATCACCCTGTTCTATAATAATCTCGTATTTGATTCTTTCGGCGATTCCCCTTCCGGCATTTTCCATAAGCTGGATCCCTGGGATACCGTGCTTTTCAATTGCAGAACGGTCGATATTGCGTATCAATTCGGCGGTTACCAGTTTCAATCTTCTTTTCTCCCATCGGATTTCGGTTTGGGTATCTTCTTATTTTTTAGTTGGGGTTTTTTTTCGAGTGCATAATTGAGGACTTCATCAGCATGCGATACATATCTAAATGTGACCCCCTTTTTTATCTCAATGGGCATCTCGCTGAGATCTTTTTTATTTTCTTTCGGAAGGATGACATGCTTTATGCCGGCGCGATATGCCGCTAAAAGCTTCTCTTTCAAACCACCAATGGGGAGGACTTCACCGCGTAATGTAATTTCGCCGGTCATGGCAAGGAGAGGTTTTACCGGTCGGCCGGAGAGGAGTGAAGCTAAGGCGGTTGCCATGGTTATGCCTGCCGATGGACCATCTTTCGGTGTTGCTCCCGATGGCACATGAATATGAATTTCATGATTTTCACAAAAATCGGGATCAATCTTGAGCGATTCGCAATTGGTGCGGACATAAGAAAGCGCCGCCATGGCGGATTCCTTCATAATGTCGCCCAGATGTCCGGTTAGGGTGAGCGCCTTTTTACCTTTCATGGCTGTAGCCTCGATGTAAAGAATTTCTCCACCGGTTGAGGTCCATGCCAATCCCGGCACGACGCCGATTTCTCCTTTGCGAGATAATACCTCGCGCGAAAATCTTTGGGGACCCAGATATTTTTGAACGTCTTTTTCACCAACGACATAACTGCTTTTTGAACCGGTCGCAATTCGGCGAGCTATCTTCCGGCAAACTGCGGCAATTTCACGCTCCAAATTGCGCAGGCCGGATTCGCGAGTATAACCATTGATTATTTCCAAAACAGCGGAATCTTTCAACTCCAGACGGTTTTTTTTGAGACCGTGATTTTCGAATTGCTTGAGAATCAGGTGCCTTTTGGCAATTTGGAGTTTCTCCAAATCAGTATATCCCGGGATGCGAATCAATTCCATTCTATCGAGTAATACCGGCGGGATTGGATCAAGAAGATTGGCCGTGGTAATAAACATCACTCTTGATAAATTAAAGGGCACTTCAAGATAATGGTCGGAAAAAGTATCATTCTGCTCCGGATCAAGCACTTCCAAAAGTGCGCTGGCCGGGTCGCCGCGGAAATCAACGCCGATTTTATCCACCTCATCCAACATAAATATGGGATTATTCGAACCGGCTCGTTTCAAGCCCTGAATTATCCGGCCGGGAAGGGCGCCAATATATGTTCGGCGATGGCCTCTGATTTCGGCTTCATCACGCATACCGCCTAGAGAAATTCTCTCAAATTTTCTTCCCATGGCACGGGCAATGGAACGCCCCAATGAGGTTTTCCCGACACCCGGCGGGCCAACAAAACAGAGTATAGGCCCCTTGACATCGCTTTTTAATTTTCTGACCGCAAGATATTCAAGAATTCTATCTTTCACTTTTTCCAGATCATAATGATCTTCATCCAAAACTTTCTTGGCTTTTTGAATATCGAGAAGATCCTTGGTGGAGATTGCCCATGGCAATGAAACAAGCCAATCCAGATAGGTACGGGAAACCGTGTATTCGGCGGAAGCCTGATTCATCTTGGATAATCGGTCAATCTCTTTTCTGGCGGCGGCTTCGGCGGCCTCGGGCATTTTGGCATCAGATATCTTTTTTTCAAATTCTTCAATTTCGGCCCGATCGTCCTTATCTCCAAGCTCTCTCTTAATGGCCTTCAATTGCTCTTTGAGAATAAATTCCCGTTGGATTTTGCCAAGCTCCGATTGAGCTTCGCTCTGAATTTTTTTGGATAGCTCCAAAACCTCAATTTCCTTGTTAATCAGGCCAAGGAGCTTTTCCATTCTTCTATAAACATTAATCTCCTCCAAAGCCTCCTGTTTATCCTTTATCGATATATTGAGATTGGAGGCAATCAAATCGGCCAACTTTGATGGGGTTTCCTGGTTGATGGCCGAAATATAAAGCTCTTCCGAAAGATTAGGGGCAAGATTAACGATATTTTTCAATTGATCAATAAGGTTTCGCTGAAGGGCCTCCATCTTGACTGATTCTGCCGATTGTTCAACCACTTCCCCCACTTCAGCTGTAAGATATGGCGATGATGAAATAAAACGTTTTATTCGAATTCGACTTAGTCCCTGCACAAGAAAACGGATAGTACCATCCGGAAAGCGTAGCATTTTCAAGATATTGCCTGATGTTCCCACTTCATAAATGTCATTTTGACCGGCATCATCCTTGGTTTGGTCTATTTGGAGAAACAATCCAACGGTACTACCACGCATCAAGGCTTCATCAATAAGGCGAGCCTGCTTTTGTTCATTGGCCATTAACGGAACAACCAGAAAGGGAAACACCACGGTTCCGCGAACCGGAAGAATCGGCAAAGTCATATTGCCTGATTTTTTATTGATGTCAACTTTTTCTTTTATGGCTTCCACGGATAACCCTCTCTTTACTTATATCGACCTGCCATCCAAACGAGTTAAATATTAAAACGGAATAAGATCACATCGCCATCATGGACAATATAATCTTTCCCCTCAATATGCAATTTAGCGGCGGATTTTAATGATTGAAGATTCTTGTGAACCATGTAATCTTCATAAGAAGCAACTTCAGCGCGTATAAATCCTCGCTCAAAATCGGTATGCACTGCCCCGGCCGCCTTAGGAGCAGTGAAGCCTTTGCGTATTGTCCATGCTCGGGCTTCCGGAGGTCCGATTGTAAAAAATGAAATTAATCCCAATAAATGATAGGATTGACGGATAAATCTTTCCATGGCGGGACGTTCAATTCCAAGGTCCTTGAGAAAATCCTCTCTTTCTTCTTCGGGAAGTTGGGATAATTCCATTTCTATTTTGCCACATACAACGGCAATTTCCCGGACGCCTTCTTGAACAAATTTGGAATATCCGGATTCGATGGCCGTTGATTGGGGAAGCTTATCTTCCGATATGTTAAAAACTGCAATTTGCGGTTTCTGTGTTAGAAAAGCATAACCACGAACCGCCTTTGATTCTTCATCATTTAGAGCCAGTTCGGAAATCAATCTTTCCGCATTTAGGATAGCCTGACATCGCTTTAATACATCAAGTTCCATTGCTCTTTCTTGACGGCCGGTTAATTTTATGCTTCGCTCTATTTTATCGACATTATTTTCAATCGCAGCCATGTCGGCCAAAATCATTTCATCACGCAAAAGCTGTATATCGCGCTCAGGATTTGCCGTTGGGCTAAAAGAATCAATCACCATCGCCAGTGCATCCATCAGCCTTAACTCGGGCGAAATCTCCAAATCACCTTTCTGTTCTTTCCCCTTACCGGAAAAGCCGGCGGCATCGAGAAATTCAATTTCGGCATGAGTGATTTTGTCGGGATTAACTAATTCAGCTAAATCATAAAGCCTTTTATCCGGCACCTTGATAACGGCTTTATGAATGGCGCGGGAGTAATCCCCGACCGCTTCTTTCTGGCCGGATACGGCATTGAATAAAGTTGTCTTTCCCGATTGCGGGAGTCCTATAATTCCTATTTTCATATTGATATTCTATTTAAGTATAGCCGACATTGCAAGCATAAATACTGATTGGGCCGCATTTTCATTTGTGGCCATCAAGTTTTGCGATGCTCTCACTCTTTCCCTACAGAAAAAAAGCTCTGCCGGCAAGAACATTTTATATTAAATGTTTATGCAAAGTAATGATTGTATGGGGGGCGTGGTAGCGACCAAATAATGATTTATTTCATAATCAAAGACCTAAGAATTTTGAGATTTTCGATATCCTCTAAAAGCTCATCCCCTTTGGGTGTCTCAAGAATTTTTGGGACTTTATCCAATCGTTTGTCATTTAATATGTGGCGAAATGGTTCAAGCCCCAATTCTCCCTGCCCGATATGTTCATGCCTGTCAACCTTTGAACCCAGCCCTTTCTTCGAATCATTGAAATGAATTATTTTTAGCCGTTGAAGACCAATTGTCTTATCAAATTCCATTATCGTTTTCATGTAGTCATCTTCATTCTGAATAGGATAACCCGCGGCAAAGATATGGCAGGTATCGAGACATACTCCCATTCTGGATTTGTCTTCCACCATATCTATTATATGCGCCAATTGCTCAAATTTATATCCAAGGTTAGAGCCTTGTCCGGCGGTAGTCTCAAGGCATACGATGGTATTACTCTTATTTAGTTTTTCAAACGATTTATTTATGGCCTCAACGATTTTTTTCAATCCGGCTTCCTCGCCTGAGCCGACATGTGAGCCCGGATGCATCACAAGATTGGCAACGTGAAGGATATCGCATCGCTCTAATTCAATCTGGAATGACTCCAGAGATTTATTGAATAATTCCTTATCGGGCGAGCCAAGATTAATCAAATAGCTGTCATGAGCGCAAGAAACCGAAACGCCGGTATTTTTTTGTTCATTAAAGAAGCGGGCAATCTCGTCATCGGTCAGAGGTTTTGCCCTCCACTGGTTTGAGGATTTGGTGAATATTTGTATGGTATCACAGGTAGCCTTTTCCCCATCGAGCACGGCATTATAGACGCCGCCGGATATTGACATGTGTGCGCCCAAAAGCATGATTAATCTCCGTTATTTAAGATTCAATCCCAGAATTTTTACTTCTGTCATATCTTCAATAGCATATTTCACACCCTCCCGGCCGACTCCGGATTTTTTAACCCCGCCATAAGGCTGGTGGTCGGCACGATAGGTGGAGATATCATTTATCATTACGCCGCCGACTTCAAGATGATTGAAAGCATAAAAAATATCTTTCATTCGATTTGTAAATATTCCGGCTTGAAGCCCATAATCGGAATTGTTAATTTCGTCAACCACCTTCTTGAAATCCTTGTATTTGAAAATCACCGCTAATGGAGCAAAAGCCTCCTTGAAACAGACCTTCATATTAGGTTTAACATTGGCCAGAAGGGTCGGTTGCAGAATCTTTCCCCTTCTTTTTCCACCGGCAACGACTTTGGCGCCGCTTCTGACGGCTTCTTTAATCCAGTCCTCTATTCTTTGAGCGGATTCGTCATCAATCATCGGACCCAAATCGGAATCGTGACTGAGAGGGTCGCCTATTTTAATGGTTTTCATTTTCTTAAGGAAAATTTTCAGAAAGGAATCATATATTTTTTCATGCAGATAAATTCTTTGAACCGAAATGCATGATTGCCCGGCCTGTCCAAAGGCTCCATAAATGAGCCTTGTTGCGGCAAGATCCAGATCGGCATCATCGGCGACAGCAACGCCGGCATTCCCGCCAAGCTCAAGAACCACCTTCTTATCTTTGGCTTTTTCCCTGATCCACCATCCAACCTCAGGCGAACCGGTGAAGGTAATCAACTTTATTCGCGGATCCTCAATAAGCGGCAGGGATTCCTTTGATGACCCAGGGAGAATTGAAATGGCGCCTTTGGGGTATTCGGTTTTATCAATCAGTTCCGCTAGCATTAGTGCAATCAAGGGTGTTTTTGAAGCCGGTTTCAAGACAATGCAATTGCCCGATGCGATAGCCGGCGCTATCTTATGCGCTACCAGATTCAGCGGGAAATTGAACGGAGAAATTCCAGCCACAACGCCAAGGGGAAAGCGGCGAATCA
>JAGVEJ010000222.1 GCA_020058225.1 Candidatus Zixiibacteriota bacterium
GGATAAGGCCAGTTGGTCTAGTCGCTTTTTTGTAAGAATATACAAGAAGCTTGAACCGGTAATAAAATTGGATACCCATCCGGATGCGACCAAGTCGCAAATTACTAAGGATTATGAGAAAATTCTTTATGGCTGGGCCAAGGATAATAAAATTATTCTTATATGCGGTCATTCACATCGGGCGATATTTGCCTCTTTGTCATATATTCAGCGACTGGAGATAGAGATTGGAAATCTCCAGAAAAAAATATTGGAGACGACTGATGCGGGTTTAAAAAAGCAACTGCTGAAAGAGTTGGAGTATGTTTTCAGGGAGAAACTCGATGAAGAAAACAAGCATAGAGAAATAACGCCGGTTGAATCATCAGGCTATCCGCTTCCGTGTTATTTCAATACCGGTTGCGCCTTATATAGCGATGGCTTGACGGCCATCGAGATTGCGGATGATGTAATAAAATTGGTTAGGTGGCCAAGGCAAGCAGTTACCGCGCCTATAGAGCTGAAAAAGGGGAAGTTGAGCGATTTTCTGAGTGCAATTGAGGGAGCGTAATCCGTTAAGCCAGTGGCTTATAAGCTGGGAAATTTCGATTCATGAGACTGATGGCGCATGAGTCGTATTATGGGAAAAGCAATATATCCTTATAGAGCGTCACCCTCGATATATTCTTATGTCGCCAAAAACCCCATTGGCGCGGATATTTACTTTTGATTCTGCGGCAGAATATCCGGCTGTTTGAGCAGAGAGATGATTTGATAATCCGTCGACCATCTTATCGAGAATATGCAGATCGCCAAAGGTATTTGACGCGGCGGCCAAAACCTCCATTCGTTCAGGAATGATGACGGTGATATCTCCAAACGAAGAGGATAGGCTTACATAATTTATTCCGGGGTTTAGTTTTGCACCTACAAGAGAAATAAAAGTGTCCCCAAATGTGATTGATGTATCCAGCCCATCAACCTCCATATCTCTGGTTTCTAATTTCAGGTCGCCAAAAGCCTGTGAATATTTTTTCCCGACTCTGTTTCCGTCCGAGGATGTAATATTTATGACCAGATTATCAGTGTCTTCTTTTTTGCTCAAGGCACGCACAATTAAATAAATCCCCACAATAACCAATAACGCCGGCCAAAAATCATGAATTATCCTTTGTATGGAATAATCAATAAAGTCAAGATTGCTGAGAAGCAATAATACCCCAATAATCAGCATTATGATTCCCCAGAATTCTTTTCTTCGAAACATAGTTATCCTCCGAATTAGAGATATTCTTGAATACGGTAGTGTAACCTCTTTTGTTTCACAAGGCAAGCCGAAACTGAGAGTATCCACAGGATAAAAGAATGGGGGTGTCTCAATAATCTTGACATATTTGCAAAAGGAATATTTCTTTCGCCGGCTATTAAATTGAAAGGAGAAAAAAATGGCAAGGTCATTTACGGAAATAGTAGATTTTTCCAAAGAGGAGATATGGGAAGTATTCGCCCTTTGCGAGAGAATGAAAAAGGGAAAGATAGCGCCCAAGCCGTTGGCCGGCAAATCGGTAGCCTGCATATTTACCAAGGAGTCACTGAGAACAAGAGTCTCGTTTGAGGTCGGAATTTACCAGCTTGGCGGTCATGCTTTGTATATAACCGGTCCCGAGATTAAATTGGGACAGAGAGAATCAATTGCCGATGCCGCCAGGGTTCTTTCGCGATATGTCGGTATGATCATAATTCGCACATACGCGCATTCTGATGTAACAGAGCTTGCAAGATTTGCTTCGGTGCCAGTAGTAAATGGGCTCACAGATATGGTTCACCCCTGTCAAGTTATGGGGGATTATTTCACCATTTTGGAGCATAAGAAGAAAGATGTCATTAAGATAGCATTTTTGGGTGATGGCAATAATGTCGCCAACAGTTGGCTGAACTTAGCATCCCGCATACCAATTAATTTAAGAATAGGTACGGCCGAATCGACCCCCCCCAATCGGGCTATCCTTGATAGGGCAATGAAGAATAAAGAGAGCAAAATACTGATAACCGCCGATCCTAAAGAAGCGGTCAAGGATGCCGATGTAATTTATACTGATGTATGGGCTTCGATGGGACAGAAGGACCAGCTTGAAGAAAAGGCGAAATTATTAAATAAGTTTCAGGTAAATACGGCATTATTGGCCGGAGCCAGTTCTGATTGTTTGGTAATGCATTGCCTTCCCGCAGAGCGAGGACGCGAAATAACCGATGAAGTTATGGATGGTCCGCACTCGGTGGTATTTGACGAGGCAGAAAATAGGTTGCATATCCAGAAAGCGATTATGACCTATTTGCTGGAGCATTAGGATAATCAAACAGGCATCCCCGGCTGCAATGATGTTGCGAAAGGAGAGATACGATGCGTTCAAAATTTGCCGTGCCGGGTTTTGGCCTGCTTGTATTGATTATCATGTTCGGTTTTATCGCCGGATGCTCGGAAGATAACGTACCGAATAATCAGGTGGCAGAAGGGTCTTTGACCGATCCGGTTTTTATTCCGGTTCAGACTCAGATTAATAACTACCTGGATTCATCTATTCAGGTGTTTTCGACGGCTCTTGATAATGCCAGCCAGGTCCCGACCGATACCGAATATGTTAGGAACCACTATTCGCCGATGGGCCCCTACGATACCGTAACGGCGGAATATGTAAATGGCTGGTATATCGTTTATGAATCGAGAACCAATGCTTATTATACTCACCACTCCCGAGATTCCATTCGATTTCAGCTAGATGGTGTGGCAATCGAAAATCCACTTGATATGGATTATATGCATTTTATTCATAGGTGGGATTTCACCAACAAAATGACCCAATCCACCCATACTAATATGGATGGTTACGTTAATCTTGAATTTGAAGGAATGGATGGCACCGTTGCGACAATCAACGGCAATAAAGATCTGCTTGTCGAGTGGAATTATATCGGTCAGGATTCCAACATAACCGCCCGGTATGATATGAGTATTGAGGTTAATGATGTAACCGTACAAAAATCTTCCGGTTTTGGATGGTCCAGCGGTTGTCCCACCTCCGGAACGATGAACGCTGACATCAGCCAGTCCTATATGGTTAAAAAGGGTTCAGCAGAAAATACGTATAATTTTAGCTGGACGGTAGCCATCACTATCCAGAATGGCGTAGCCAATGTTGAGGTCAATGGTCAGAGTAAGGTATGGCATTATTCCAAAAATTTCTGCATCCCTCCGGCTTCCTGAGTATTGATAATAAATTAGTTACGAGCCCTGCCCTTTTGGGTAGGGCTTTTTTTTGTTGCATCGTGTGGGGGGCAGATGTCCTCAGGTTGTCTCATAAGTCATGTTATAGTTGCGCCGGTTCTTGCGACCCCCAATCCCGCAATGCGGAACCAGCTTATTAGGGACGTGTGAATCACGCCATAGGCGGGTTGTACCGCAAAGACTTGCAATCGTCGGGTCACACTTTCAGATTCGCGATTGCGAATCTGAAACCAGGACCCGACGAAACTTTTTTAACATGCGGTCGGAACACCGGAAAGGACACCGTAGCAACGGTGTCGCTACTCCATATAAGCAAACGCTCCTCAACAATGGGTGACATATTCCGGTCTTTTTCAACAGCCCTTTGTGGACAGGGCTTTTTTTTGTTGCATTTGCTCAATATTCCTATTTAGATTGGTATCATGCGGGAAGTTGCAAAGTATAAGGGATGTTTCGTTTGCGGTGATGATAATCAGTGCGGACTGAAGGCACACTTTTATTTTGACGGCGTGAAGGTGACCACCGAATGTGAGGCAGAACGTCGCTTTGAAGGATATGCCAATATATATCATGGAGGCATCACAGCCGCCCTTCTTGATGAGGTGATGATAAAGGCATTGTTAGCCAAAGAAATATTTGCCATGACGGTTGAATTGACGGTTAGATTCCATAAGGCAATATTAATTGGCCAGAAGCTTTTCCTTGAGGGACAATTGGAACTGCAAAATGGCCGACTTTATATAGCCAAGGGAAAGGTTCGTCTTGAAAATGGCGAAATTGCGGCCACCGCTGAAGGCAGATATCTTAAAGTGAAAGATGAAATGAAAGAGCAACTTCTGAAATCCTTAGATTCTTAATGAATTCTCCAAATACCATTTGACAAATTTTATCCGTTCATTATCATAAAATATAGGTCTTTCTACAAATTTATTTAAGCGGCACGTTTTCTCGCCAATCTGTCGCGAAGGAAAGGACGCAATATGTTGGGGAAGTTGGTATCAGCAGTCATTTGTATTATAATGATTAGTCTGTCGGCCCAGTCGGCCGATTTATATTTATTGCGAATAGATAATCAGCAGTCATGTGAGATGGCACAAGTTATTGTCGGCTATGCCTATGGGAATATTAATAGCAAATTCCTTGTTGCACTCGATTCCACCCAACTAGCCCGATTTAGCTTATCAGGAATGGAAGTTGAACCGATCGCCAAGGGGATTTCAATTGAAAAGGCGTATTTAATTTCGCCAGCCCATACTGAACTTTCCGGCAAGGGGATATCTGTAAAGGCCCTGTATTCAGACGGCGGCAATTGTCTGGCAGAGTTAAACAGGGAAGAAACGTCTCAATTGCAAAGCGAGGGATACTACTGCATTCCTCTCATGGACAGGAAGACCCCATTCTTTTATAGGCCGGAAACGGTGACTTTATATTGGCCGGATAATTTTCCCAATGATTCTTTGATTAGCCGAATTAGGCAGGATTCAATTTATGCCTATAATTATCGTCTGGAGTTGTTCCGAACAAGATATATTTGGTCTGATTCAGTCTATCGGGCCCGCGATTGGATTGTTGATAAATTTCTATCATTTGGATATACCAATGTCTATATCGATACTTTTTATTATTATGGCAGGGCCTGCCATAATGTAATTTGTATGAAAACAGGGACTACCGAACCAGAAAATCTGGTTGTTGTCGGGGCTCATTATGATTCATATAATCAGGACACTGATCCTTATTATTTTGCCCCAGGCGCTGACGATAATGGGAGCGGTACTGCCGCTGTGCTGGAGTTGGCCCGGACATTATCGGATGTTGCTTTGAGGAAATCGATTATGTTTGTAGCCTTTTCGGCTGAAGAAGTTGGTTTGGTCGGCAGTGATGTAGTGGCGCATAGGCTTTATAATGAGGGGGCCAGTATCGAATTCATGCTTAATTATGATATGATAGGTTATTCCTCAGATGTTACTCCGGATGTTGCGCTATACCATGGAGCATCGCGCGTATATGCGGAAGTTATAAGCTATGCCGCTCTTAGGGTAACGGATTTGGAGCCATATTACGCGGGATTTGCCATGAATTCCGACCATGCTTCATTTGCGGAACTGGGATATTATGTAGCTTATGTTCAAGAGGGTGATTTTAACAATGCCGGATGGCATCATGATGAGGATGTTACATCGAGGATGGATTTTCCTTATATGGCCAAATTGATGAAAATGTCAATTGCGGCTTTGGGACAAGTCGATTTGGCCGCCAGACCGACTGATATCGATGCCGTATATGATATAGGAGATGGCCAATCGTTAAGAATCGCCTGGGACAATGATTGCCAATCGGAATATTCTTATAAGATTCTCTATGGCATTCAGAGTAAAGCCTATACTGATACGATTGATGTGCCATCGGGATTCTGCCAATATGATCTCGCCGGTCTTGATGATGGGCAAAAATACTATATATCAGTTATGGGAACCAATATCGAGGGACATGGGCCGCTTTATCTTACCGAGAAATCAGGGACACCTTATGAAATTCCAAGAGCTCCCGCAAATCTTAGCGCTAAACCTGATTTGGACAGAATTATTCTATCATGGAATGCCAACCGCGAGTTGGATATTAATGGATATATTTTGTTGCGTCGGGCTTCCGGAGCCGGCTGGAGTGTTCTTGGAAATAATCTCATTGATACGATATTTATTGATTCCACGGCCTATGGCCATTTGAGGTATGATTATTGTGCAATTGCCGTTGATAACAGCAATAATGAGTCTGATAGTTCTGCTGTAGCCAGCGCCATTGTGGCGACATTTGATGCCGGATTATTGTTTGTCGAGGAAACATGGGCTGGAGGTATGGACCCAAGCGACTCTTTGCAGGAAGTTTTTTATGACAGTATCTTCGGCGCTCATCCGTATCAAAAATATTATTTTGAGCCTGATTCCATTGCTCTGAGCCGCTCATTGGCGGGGCAGTATGGCTCAATCTTATGGATAGATGATGATGTTTCATCTCATCTTTTTGGCGGTTCGACTGATTCGATAAATTGGTTCCTTGGTTATGACAGCACTAATTTGCTTTTGGCCGGATTTGAGACTGTTTTCTGGATATGCGGTTCAGAACCTATGAATGCAGGGGATTTTGGTTATGACAATTTTGGGATTTGGAAAGCCACCGAAAATCAGAACCTTGATTTTGTGGGAGCCGTAGGCCGCAATGGATGGCCTACTCTGCATACAAGCTCTAATAATGTTTTCCATGGAATAATTCCGACAGTGGCTGTTTTTGACACACTACCAGGGACAGAGGTTATTTACACTTATGATTCCTATTCAAATAACCCGGTATTTGAAGGAAAGCCGGCCGGTGTGGTTTATCATGACAATGGGGGTATTCGAATTGCCTTATCATTCCCCATTTATTATTTAACTGAGGTGGACGCAGAAGCTCTTATTAGTAAAGTTGTGGATTATTTTGGGGAGGATGTGGTAACGCATCCATACGGTGATGCCAATGGCGATGGACGGCTAAACATTATAGATGTAACCTTTATTATCACTTACCTATATAATGAAGGGACGCCTCCACCCGATCCTGATTATGCCGACCCCAATGGTAGTTGTGTTATAAATCTTTTGGATATCACCTATTTGATAAATTACCTTTATAAAGGCGGTTTTGTTCCATTGCCCGGGTGTGTACCGTGATAGGTGTGCTGTTATGCTGATTTTCATCTGAGGACTATTATAGCTCTCTCCATCCCTTTATTGACAAGGGTAATGTTTTTTATGAAATTGCGGGTATGTTCGTCTCACAGACAGATAACCTTGTTATAAGTACCCGATATTTTTGATGGGTGAGAAAAGGAAGTACGGATGTTGAAAAACTATTTGTTGGCACTGTTGAGCTTGTCTTTCATTGCGACCTCCGCCTATTCAGGAGATCTCTATTTATTACAAATAGACAGCAAAGAAAAATTAAATATTGTGAAAGGGGCGGTTGAAAATGCCTACGGCATGATTGATGATAATTTTATTGTTGTGCTTGATATCGATCAGGTTGATCTATTAAAATCGGCGGGAATTGAGCTTGAATTGGTTGAGCCAAATGTTGACCTATCAAAGTTATGTCAGATTAATTGGGGGTTTTCGGAGAAGATGCAAAAAGAGACGGTCTTTAAGGCCCTTTATGGTTCGGGCAATGACTATCTTGCTCAGGTTGATGAGCAGGAGATTGAAAATCTCAGGGAAGACGGCTATTTTATTATTCCCTTGGCTGGAAAAAAGACTCCTTTTTTCTTTAAACCCGTAACCATATCGCTGGCATATTCGGGCGATCTTCCGAATGATAGCTTGGTGAATAGAGTAAGGCAGGATTCGTTATATAGTTATAACCATCGGCTGGAGCTTTTTCAAACCAGATATATGTATTCTGATTCCGTTTATGCGGCCCGAGATTGGTTGATCGATAAATTTAAATCATTCGGTTATACGAATGTTTATACTGATACTTTCTATGTTGGCGTTAGGGCGTGCCATAATGTTATCTGTATGAAGCCCAGTTCATCTCAAAGCGACGCCTTGGTTGTGGTCGGCGGCCATTATGATTCAATAAGCAATAAGCCTGATTCTCTTGCCCCTGGAGCCGATGATAATGGAAGCGGCACTTCAGCTGTTTTGGAATTGGCGCGGATTCTTTATGATATGCCCATGAAGAAGAATATTATGTTTGTGGCTTTTTGCGCCGAAGAGACGGGATTGCATGGGTCGTATTATCTTGCCAATAAGCTCTATTCTCAGGATGCTAATCTTGAAGGTATGATCAATTTTGATATGATAGGATATACCGATGATTCCGATCCCGATATAGCATTTTATACGGGAAGTTCGAGAGCTATTTCGGATGTCTTGTATGCATCGGCCCTAAGAGTCACCGAGCTTAACCCACGACATGCGGGCAGTCGCTGGGATTCAGATCATGCGCCATTTCTCTCTTTGGGTTATGATGCGGTTTTTGTTCATGAGGGAGATTTCAATACTCCCAATTATCATAAGGTTACTGATCTGACATCCAATATGGATTTTTCATATATGACAGAGGTTTTGAAAATGGCGGCGGCCGGAATGGGGCAGGTTGATTTAGCCGCTCAAATTACCAATATTGATATTATCTATGATGCCGGCGATGGTCAATCGTTAAGGATTGTATGGCAGGATGATTGCCAGTCCGGCTATAGCTATAAATTATTTTATGGCACGCAGTCAAAAACCTATACCGACTCAATAGATGTTTCCGCCGGAACCTGCCAAGTTGATGTCGCCGACTTGGCGATGGGGCAAAGGTATTATTTTGCGGTCAAGGGAACAAATTCCGAGGGGTTTGGCCCAATGTCATTGACGGAGAATTCCGCCATACCGTACGTGATTCCGCAACCCCCATTATATTTGACGGCCGAGCCGGATACTGGCAAAATTTCATTGACTTGGCTGGCCAATCGGGAGCTTGACCTGAATCATTATGTCATCCTTCGTCGCCCCGCCGGCGGAGATTGGTGGGTAATGGATAATAATTTTAGCGATACCTTATATGTAGATAAAACGGTTGTGTCTCATTTGATATATGAATATAAAGTATTAGCGGTAGATAATGATGGTAAAGTTTCCGATAGTTCTCTCTCTGCGAAAGCGCTTATGCCGAGTTTTGACGGCGGGATTCTTTTTGTCGATGAGACATCAACCGATTATACAGGCCCAGATGAAGCGGAGCAAACGATTTTCTATGATAGTATATTTAAAGATTATATTTATTATGAATATGATATTGATTCATCTCCGCCCGTTCTTACCCGTGCGACAGTAGGACAGTACAGCTCAATTTTCTGGATTGATGATGATCTCTCCTCGCATTTTTTTGACGGTTCTATGGATACAACCATAAATTGGTTTCTTAGTTATGACAGCGCCAATTTGCTTCTTGCCGGTTTTCAGACAATCGTCGGGTTTACTCCGTTGAGGCCGCTTGGTTCAACTGATTTTGCATATCGGAATTTTGGGATATCCCGAGTCTATGAAAACCAAAGTTTTGATTTTACCGGAGCCACCGGACATAATGGATGGCCAACATTGCAGGTTGATCCGCAGAAACATTTCAGTGGCAAGTTGGCAAATATTTCCGTATTCGACACATTGTCCGGTGTGGAGGTGATTTATACTTATAATTCTTTATCGGGCGATACGGCCTATCAAGGTAAGCCGGCTGGAGTAGCCTATAATAAAAATGGAAGCAAGCGAATTGCCCTTTCATTTCCCATAGATTATTTACATGTATCCGATGCTCGGGCATTTATCGAAAAGGCGGTTGACTGCTTTGAAGAGAACCAAACGCAACAACCCTATGGCGATGCCAATGGCGATTGGACTTTCAGTATTGTCGATATAATATTTTTGACCAACTATCTTTATAAGGCTGGCCTTGCTCCCTCTAATCTTGATTTTGCCGATCCCAATGGTAGTTGCGATGTGAATGTTGCCGATGCCATTTATTTGACAAATTTTCTTTTTAAGAATGGTCCGGCGGCGAAGCAGGGGTGTGTGCCATAAGGTAAATATCATCAAATGGGGCATGTGGGATGACACCTAACGCAACGAAAAAAGAAGATACTTTTAAAATCTTAATTGAATTTTCTGTTTTGACGACTCATTTTTTAATAAAACCATATTTTACCAGCAATAGGTTGCCGTCCTTAACCAGGCCAATGCCCTGAGCATATATTTTATATTCATGATTATTTGGTTGCAATAAAGATGTTTCCTCGGTTAGCAGGCAATTAGTGAAAGTTGCCACGGGGGTTTCGATAGTTTTGTTCAAACTTATGATTTCGGCCCGATCCATGGCAATTTCGGGGGCTATTTCCTGATAATAACGAGCGCCCAAAAGCGGCAGGCCCGGCATCATTAATCCGGCCTGTGCGTTTTTTAGACCAGCTTTCCAAGCCCCCTCATGGCCCGTAATTTCTCCATTTTTATAAATATCGACATCCTCCCCAAAATAAAAAACTGATTGATTATCGGGGCAGAAAGCGAAATAGTTTCTTGATACTTCAATGATATTGCCATTCACTGTTTCCTGTTCTTCGATGATTCTTGTTTGAATATTGTTGACTATTTCGGTTTCGCTCAAGACAGTAATAGTCAATATGACGGTATCATTTTCATCGATTCCCTGAAGGACCAATTGATAACCGGGTTCCAAAATGAAATATTGGTTCTGTCCATGGTCCGCAAGTTCGCATTTTTCAAAATTGAATGACTCTGTCCATTGAGGGTGTAGTCCTGAATCAGGAGACTGCGCCATGCAATAGTTATAAAGAAAAATATTTGTGAATGCACACAGGTAGATAATAATTTTAGCCATACATTATTCCCTTAATATGCCTCTTGGAATATTTAGTCCAATAGTCCAAAAAGCGGTTATAAATCATGCATTTGAATATAATAAAACTTCAAAGCGAGGATGTCACTAAATTATTATACAAATATGCGTCAATGTAAAGACCCACGAATAATTTGTTTTGGAGATGGTGCGCTTTGCCCGAGAGTATGGCGTGAAGCCCGCCGTTCGGTACCGACGGGCTCTGGGTGGGGTAACAAGACGTCAGGTGTCATCCCCCGATGAATCGGGGGAAAGCGCCTGACGCAACGAAAAATGTCAGGAAGGGGTTCCTGACATCGCGGGAAAAATATCCAATGCGGCAGGACTTTTAATAATCACTATAGACGGCATAATTTTTGACAACTTCCATAGTATTTTAATTATTTGATATTGCAATCTGTTTTTTTTTGAAATGAATTGCACAAAATTGAAAATATTGATTTGATGGTCAGTGGGGAATTCTGTGGTTTGGTTGCTATCCTTTCATGTACCAATTGATTAAAAAAATTATCAAATTACCGCAAATAATTTATCTCCGGCATCAGGGTTGCTATTCCAATATATGACTAACAATATTTGAGGATTGCTTTATGACACCGAAACTTAAAATTGTCCCTTTGGCCGATGTGATGCCGCTCATGAGTTATAAAGAAGAAAAGGTCGATTTCCTCAGAGCGAGTATTGAGAAAACCGGCTCCATTCAGAATCCAATTGCGTTGGCGGCGGCCGGAAATCAAAAATATCTTCTGCTTGATGATAGCGCTCAATTGGAGGCGGCCCGCAAGATGCGACTTAAGGTCCTTCCGGCGCAGGTTTCATCAAGCGGCGAAGCAATTAAAATCGACGCCGATATTTATGTCTCCTGTTCTGAGGCGGCAATCCTTAAGGAATTTGTAGAGAGATTTCCCCGTTCACTCAATTTTGTCCATAATGGTAATCGCGAGAAACATCCCTGCATGGCGACTCGCATCAAAATGCATTTCCCTGATCATCAGGAAATTACCGCTGATTTCAGAAAATGCGCCCATGGTTTTATTTCTCCGTATCTTTTTCTATTTCTTGATTTTATTAGCCATCGGTACGCCATGATTGAGAGAATTTATCCTGAGGATTTTAGGACGATCAACCTGAAAAATAATTCCGAAAAGGCAATTTTAAAAATTATCAATATATCATTTCAAGACCTTTTATTTTCCGCCCGCCATGGCCTATTATTTCCTCCCGGACTATTGAAATTTGAAAACGGTTTCAGAATTATCGGGATTAATTATCCGATTAATGTTCTTAATGAGAAGGCTTCGCTAAGAGAGAAAGAGCGATTTCTCCGCGATTTGGTGAATTATCGTTTGAATAATGGGCATCCGGAATATGTCCGTAATGGCGTCTATTTTTTGAAGCATTAAAATAGTTCTTCGCCCGGCGGTGATGAATAAACCCACCCGCCCCAAGGCTCTGGGGGCTTGTTGAAAAACCCCCTGAATGTGGGCGGCAGATGTCCTCATCTGCCCCTAAGTTGTTGCCGCACATTGGCAGATGTGGACATCTGCCATGCACC
>JAGVEJ010000241.1 GCA_020058225.1 Candidatus Zixiibacteriota bacterium
AAACGCCGTCATTCGAGTCTCGACTACAAAAGTCCGGTTGAGTTCGAGATGACGACAAAACCAACTTAACTTCCTGTCCGTTTTTCCGGGGGAAGACCACCTTCCGGCTTAAGCCAACCAACATGCGATCGCAATTTGGAATCAATGGTAAATCGGATTTCCTATCAGAACAATTAGTGATAATATCTATAATATATTATCGTCCTTATATTTGATAATCTTTAAGAAAAAGTGAATTCTGATTATTCTGCTTGCGAGGATATACCACCTCCACTCCTCCTCCCGCAATTTCCTTAAGTCTTTCAATCGCTGAAGCGATTAGAAAATCCGGAGTGGATGCTCCGGCTGATATCCCCACCGTTTCAATATCTTTATCCCCTACATGGAACCATTCTGGCAAAATATCTCGAGCAGAATTTATAAGATACCCTCTCCCGCAAATCGCTCTGGCAATTTGAGCCAGCCGCTTGGAGTTGGCCGATGTTTGTGAACCGACAACAAGCATCAAATTAACCCGCGGCGCCAAGTCCATTATGGCGGCCTGTCTTTGATTGGTAGCGTTGCAGATGGTATTGAATACTTCAATTTGGGGGAATTTTATTTTTACCTCCCTTTCAATCTCGACAAAATCAGCCACACGGGCTGTTGTCTGTGATGTCAATGCCAATTTCCCTTCTATCGGGGAAAGTCCTCGAATTGCGTCCAGATTCCCTATAACAGTAACCCGGTTGGGGGCATGACCGACTATTCCAATCGTCTCATCATGAGCCTTATCGCCAAAATGAAGAATCCTATACCCATTTTCTGCAAGTCTCATTATGATTTTATGTATCCTAATTACCAGCGGGCAGGTGGCATCGACCACTTTCAATCCGCACTCTCGCGCCTTTTGCAAAATCTCCGGCGAAACGCCATGCGCCGGAATTATAACCGTCCCGCCATCAATTTCCTCAATCGATTTGGCTTGCCCAACCCCATCCCTTTTAAACTTTTCGACAATTGCCTCATTATGTACAATCTCATTAAGTATGGTAACTCTTTTATCATGAAGCACTGTTTCCTCGGTTTTGGAAATAGCCCTTTTCACACCCATGCAGAACCCATAATGTTCGGCGATAATAATCTTCTTCAAGACTGTTCTCTCCAGTAGCATTTGAATTGGCGAAATTCCATTAACGACAAGAATAACTATATCGAAAAAAAACCGCAAGTCCTGCCTTCGGAGGAGCTCTATAGTCCGGGCAGAATTAGAGGCTCCCCCTTAAAGGCAGGTTTTTTTTAATCAAATATTCTCTTTTCCAATATCCGGCGGATGGCAAATAACCATTGAATTTCTATTTCTCCGGTTAATCCACGATTAATTTAGTCTCTATTTATATACCAATACGAAGTTTTCAAGAAAATATTTGGTGAGGGTTAGATCGTCATCAAGTTCGGTATGAAATGAACTGGCAAGGCAGTTGTTTTGATATAACAAAACCGGCGAATGATTATATTCTGCAAGAACAATTACATTTGAACCATAATTAAGTATCAAAGGGGCGCGTATAAAAGATGCTTTCAGCCTTTTAATTTGCCCATTTAAATTGGCTTCAATATCGGCAAAAAAGGAATGCACCTGCCGTCCATAGGAATTCCTGGACACAAAAATATCTATAACACCAAAAGGCTTAACCCGCTCATCATCGATTTCTCTTGCCAGCATAATCATTCCGGCGCAAGTTCCCCATACCCCTTTCTGCCGGCAGAACTGGCTTAGGCACCCCCTCATCTCAAATCTATCAATCAGAAGACTCATTGTGGTAGACTCGCCGCCGGGGATTATAAGGCCATCAAGACCTTCAATATCTTCACAAGAACGAATCTCGCGACCGCCAACGCCAAGTGCATTTAAACGAAACAAATGCCGTTCAAAATCTCCCTGTAAAGCCAGAACACCCACAACCAATTTGGAAGACATATAATCTCGGCAAAACAAAATTCTTTGATTATCTAACCTGAAGCAAATTCTCCTGAGGAATACTGGCCGCCGAGGTCCCTTTCATGGCTTCCCCAAGACCACGGCTGGCATCAGCCACCGCCTTCGGATTTCTAAATTGCGCCACGGCTGTCACAATAGCACGAGCCCTTTTTTCCGGATTGGATGATTTAAAAATACCACTACCGACAAAAACGGCCTCAGCGCCAAGCTTCATCACTAAAGCCGCATCGGCAGGCGTGGCAACGCCGCCCGCCGCAAAATTCGGAACCGGCAGTTTTCCAAGACGGGCAACCATTCTAACCAATTCAATCGGCGACGCCAACTCCTTGGCGGAACCAAAAAGTTCGTCATCTGACATAACGGTCAATCTTTTCATGGCCGAATTTATTTCTCTAAGATGCCTTACCGCCTCCGAAACATCCCCTGTGCCGGCTTCACCCTTTGTGCGAATCATGGCGGCTCCTTCGGAGATTCTTCTTAAGGCTTCGCCAAGATTACGGCACCCGCACACAAAGGGAATTTTGAATTTCCATTTATCTATATGATATTGATTATCGGCTGGAGTCAAAACTTCGGATTCATCAATAAAATCTACCTCCAGAGCCTCCAAAATCTCAGCCTCAGCAAAATGCCCTATACGACATTTGGCCATGACCGGTATTGAGACCGCCTTCTTGATTGCCTCAATAATAGAGGGATCAGCCATACGGGCAACGCCGCCCTCCGCACGAATATCAGCGGGAACTCGCTCCAGCGCCATCACAGCGCAAGCGCCGGACTGCTCGGCTATTTTGGCCTGATCGGCGCTGACAACATCCATTATTACTCCGCCCTTAAGCATCTCAGCCAAGCCGACTCTTATTTTATAATCTTTATCCTCGAGATTCATTTTAACTCTCCTCTCTACTATATCAATACAGGCAGACCATCAGGATTGTTCCAAGTTCGGCCTCATGTCATAATATTTTGGTTCAAAGCAAACCGAACATGCGACCAATCCAATCTCTCGATCCGAGGCAATATAATAAAGATTCCGGAAAAAGCGCAACCCAAATTGAGGTAATAAACCATACGGGCGTGTTGAAAAAGACCCAAAAAGCGCCGGCAGTCCGCCACAGGCGGATTTCCTGCCGGAATTCCATCCCGATATATCGGGACGGCGCATAATGGCGCTTTTTCAACAATCCCCTTCCGCGGGCGGTCCCGACACCCTGTCGGGATCCACATCTGCCCCTAAGCTACTGCCAACTATCAATAATCAAATTGGTAAAAAAAATGGGCGAATCCACATTCGCCCATAATGTCCGCATCAAGGAATTATTCCTTAAAAATAGCTTTGTATTTCCCAAAGTTAGCCTGAGATAATGCCTTACGGAATGAATCCTGCTGTTTAATCCAGAAATCGCGCATCTTGCATCCCTTGTAATGCTCGCATTCGCATTTATCCCCTTCACAGCAAAGATTCAAACAAATAGGTCCTTCCATGGCTTCCACAACATCAAGGAATGACACATCCTTGGCCGCCTTGGCCATACGATATCCGCCGGTAACTCCCTGATAAGAAATCAAAATCCCTGCCCACGTAAGGTCCTTTAATATTTTGGCCAAAAATTCACGCGGGATTCTTTGCGATTTGGCAACGGCGCCAATTGACGCCAACTTACCCTTGGGCAATCCGGCAAAATGCATGACAGCCCGGAGAGCATAATCGGCTTTTCTTGAAAGTTGCATTTCCTTCTCCTTCTTTGGTATCAATTATATCTTATTTCTTATTCCATATACGCATAAAAACATGACAATATGGACAATACCTACAATTTTTTCAAGTCCTTTTTCTAATTTTATACAAAAATATTCTAAAATGGATTATAATGGCATAATTTATTTCGCCCCATATAAAATCTTCTGCCGGATAATGACTTATAAAATCAATGCCAAGGTTGCGGGGCACACGGCGTGCGCCCAGTCAACCAAACAAACATGGAAAAACGGGTTCAGGATTCCCTAATGTTCACTATGATATTGCGTTTCTTGAGCTGACCGATAAAAAATTGCGGTTCTACCGCGACTTCCTGCGGCACAACACCGCGTTGCGCAATTTTCCCGGAACAAACCATCCAGGCAATAATCGCTACCGGAAATGAAGTACACCGCATCATCGAGGTCAATCCGGTCCGGGAATCCTGGCGATCGACAATCTCATAGATCATCTTTTTGGGAGATTCGTCCTTGACGCCCTCGAATATCAATCTAACCAGAACCAAGTCCGGTTCATTAAAAGTTAGATTCTTCTCGAGAACTTTTTTAAATACTTCACGCGGCTCAATATTTTGGCCCCCGGCCTTTATTGGACTGCGCGACGCCAATCCAATTTCAAGCATCGGCTTGAAAAGCTGACAATGCCCGGGGTAACGAATGGTTTTGTAATCAAGGAAGTCTATTATACCTTTATAAGTCTGTGGAAGAGTCGATGTCCCGCCCGATGTATAAAAAGCCTCAAGCTTTCCCACTCCATCAAACTCCAACTCCTCAAGCCCGCTCATCGGATTAACCGTCTTAGGCAAACCGTTTTCCAAAATAACCACCGGCTCCCAATATTCATTTATCAAACCTTCTGAGGAAAAAACCAATTGATAATTCAGAGGAGGTCGAGGTACCTGAGGTAAGCCGCCGACCCGTATTTTCAGAGAGCTTATTTTATCAAATTCCTTTATTCCGGCCGCGGCCAATACCGAAACCATACCAGGCGCCAAACCGCAATCGGGAATAATCGTAATACCTGCCGCCTCTGCCGCCGAATTCTGCTCAAATTGAAGACGAACAACATCATTATTCCCGCCCAAATCAAAAAAGTGCGTCTTGCTCTTGATTGCCGCCCGGGTCAAACCCTCATTATACTTATAGGTCACGGCCGAAATGCAGGCATCATATTCACCCAAGGCCGCCGTCACTTCGTCTTCATCGCGAGCATCAATCTTTCCTGCTGAAGTTATATCATTGCCATATTTACGGGCTATTTCTGTCGCCAAATCGGCATCAAAATCAAACAGCCCAACCTTTTCCACCCCATCCGCGCGGCTTAAATCATAAACCACCGCACGGCCCATCAAACCTGAGCCAATAACTGCAATCTTCATACTCTCTTTTCAATCCATTCCCTCAAATGAGCCTGTTGAAAAACCCCCATTAATGGGAAAATGCATATTCTTAAAGCGCCAAAGCCCGGAAAGTGTTATGCTGGACTCGATCCAGCATCCAGAAATTAGCCGCATAAGTGCAAGGCAGTTACTGCCTTCTGGATTCCGTGTCAAAGCACGGAATGACAGATCGGGG
>JAGVEJ010000084.1 GCA_020058225.1 Candidatus Zixiibacteriota bacterium
GGCATGGCCGCGAAACCGCAAATTGCCCCTGCGAATAGCTCACCATCCCTCTGCCACCGCAATGAGAGCAAACGCTCTGCCCGCTCCCCGGCTCCGAACCGCTCCCGCCACAGATTTGGCACAACTCCGGTCTTGTCAGGCCTATCGTTTTGCTCGCCCCGGAAATAGATTCCTCAAAGGTAATACTCAACGGCAATTCGATATCATGGCCACGCGACGCTCTCCGCTTGCCGCCCGCCCGGTTGAAAATATCCTCGTCGCCAAAAATGGAGCTGAACATATCAGCGAACGACCCAAACCCGCCCAGGTCCTCAAAGCGGATATTCTGCTTAAAATGCGACGGATCAAATCCGCCGCTTTGGGCATATCGCGGATCATATCCCCCATATTTTCGCATTGTATTATACTGCTGACGTTTCTGTGGGTCGCTTAAGATATCGTACGCTTCGGATATTTCCTTGAATTTATTCTCGGCACTTTTATCTCCCTTATTGCGGTCGGGGTGATACTGCTTGGCCAATTTGCGGAACGCCTTTTTTATTTCATCCTGAGAGGCGTTTTCCGCCACACCGAGTATGTTATAGAAATCTTTCGCCATATATATTATAATTTGTGGGGGCGAACTTGCGTGTTCGCCCTTATTTCGGGTCAACGCATAGGTTGACCCCTACAAAATCAATATTAATTCACCACCTCATAATCGGCATCAACCGTCTTTTCCCCTGCGGTTTGACCGCTTGACGACTGGCTACTGCCTGAAGCGCTCCCGCTCGGCGACGCACCGCCAGATGTCTTCTGATACATCGTCGCCGCCGCCGCATGCCAGAGCTGATTAAGCGCATCAACCGATGATTCCATTTCCACCAGATTATCGGTCTTCATCGCCTCTTTCACCCGATTGATTCCGGCTTCAATCTTGGCCCTGTTATCGGCATCGAGTTTATCGCCGTACTCTTTCAAATTTTTCTCCGTCTGAAAAACCGCAGAATCGGCACCATTGCGGATGTCAATCCGATGCCGCTTCTCTTTGTCCTCGCCTTCATGCGTTTTCGCGTCATTTACCATTTTTTGTATATCGGCCTCCGAAAGTCCAGAAGACGCCTCGATTCTTACATTTTGCGCTTTGCCAGTCGCCATATCTTTGGCGGTCACGTTCAAAATCCCGTTGGCGTCGATGTCAAAAGTTACTTCAATTTGAGGAATTCCCCTTGGCGCCGGCGGTATTCCATCCAGAATGAACTTGCCGATCGTCTTGTTGTCAATAGCCATTTCCCGTTCGCCCTGAAGCACATGAATATCGACGGCCGTCTGGCTGTCCGTCGCGGTGCTAAATATTTGCGATTTTCGCGTTGGGATGGTTGTGTTTCTTTCAATCAAGCGGGTCGTTATGCCACCAAGCGTCTCAATTCCCAGCGAAAGAGGCGTCACATCCAGCAATAAGACGTCTTTTACATCGCCAGTCAGCACTCCCCCCTGTATCGCCGCGCCGACCGCAACAACCTCGTCAGGATTAACATTCCTGTTTGGTTCTTTGCCAAAAAGCTTTCTTACCAGCTCGATTGCTTTTGGCATGCGAGTCATGCCGCCAACCAGTACTACTTCGTTGATATCAGCGAACTGAATCTTGGCATCGGCTACCGCCTTGCGACAAGGTTCAATCGATCGCTCAAGAAGATCATCAACCAACTGCTCAAATTTTGCCCTTGATAAATTCAGATTTAGATGCTTTGGTCCATTGGCATTGGCAGTAACAAATGGTAGATTGATCGATGTTTCCATTGTCGAGGACAATTCGATTTTGGCTTTTTCCGCCGCTTCTTTCAATCTCTGCAAAGCCATTGGGTCTTTGGACAAATCAATACCATCGGACTTCCTGAATTCAGCCACCAGCCAATCGATTATTCTTTTATCGAAATCATCGCCGCCGAGATGAGTATCGCCATTGGTCGAAAGTACTTCAAATACGCCTTCTGATAATTCAAGAATAGAAATATCAAAGGTTCCGCCGCCAAGGTCATATACCGCAATCTTGCCGGTTTTCTTCTTGTCAAGCCCATAAGCCAAAGCCGCGGCGGTCGGTTCATTGATAATTCTCTTTACATCGAGGCCGGCGATGCGGCCGGCATCCTTTGTTGCCTGACGCTGTCTATCATTGAAATAGGCTGGTACCGTAATCACGGCTTCTGTTATCTTTTGCCCCAGATAATCCTCAGCCGTCTTTTTCATTTTGGTTAAGATCATGGCGGAAATTTCCGGAGGGGTGTATTGCCTGCCATTCATGTCAATCACGGCGTCTCCATTATTATTGGCCGACACCTTATAGGGGAAATTCTTAACTTCCGAGCGAACTTCATCAAATTTCCGCCCCATAAATCGCTTGACTGAAAATATCGTATTCATCGGATTAGTGACCGCTTGTCGCTTGGCTATCTGCCCCGCCAGTCTTTCTCCATTCTTATCTATCGCCACCACTGATGGAGTCGTTCTACTCCCTTCAGAATTGGCAATCACAATTGGGTCTTTCCCCTCAATAACAGCCACACAAGAATTGGTGGTCCCCAAATCTATGCCTATTATTTTACTCATATTTTCCATCCTTTCTTTTTGTCATCATCTCAGAAAAAACGGGCGAGTCTCCCGACCCGCCCGCCTATGAATTGTCAATCATCCGACGCAATCAGGGGTTACTTCACATCTACCTTGATCTCTTTCTGTTTGCTCTTTTCGCTTTTCGGCAACATAATGGTCAGAAGCCCATTCCTATAGTCGGCCGTGATTTTTTCGGCATCGACATGTTCCGGAAGGGTGAATGAACGGGAGAATACGCCGTTACAAAGTTCGCATCTGACATAGCCGGCATCTTCTTTTCTCTCCATCACAGGCTTCTTGTCGCCGGAGATGATCAGGATACCGTTCTCCACAACAACCTTGATATCATTTTTCTCCATTCCCGGAATTTCAGCTACAACCATCATATTGTCTTTTTCTTCGATAATATCAACGCGGGGCACAAAGGCCCAATTATCGGAAGAGCGATGAGATGGGATATTAAAAAATGAATTGAAATCGCTACCCATCTCAGCCAAAATTTGATTTGGATTGTAACGTACGAGTGTCATTTTATGTACCTCCATTTATTTTTGTTTTTTGTTGTCATTTTCACTCAAATATACATCAAAAGGCATGCCATAAATTATAATGTGTTGCAAGATAAATACTTACAAAAACAACGACTATTTCATGAAAATAAAAATGCCAATATGACATTCAGCGTGTGTCATATTGGCATTTTGATGACGTCAATTTGGCATTTACTGCCTATTTGTCATGCTTGCTCAATATATCTTCCGCAATTTTATTTAATTTTCCCGCTCCCAAAAAAATCTTTTGTGATGATGAAAGCGTGTCCGTGAATTTGCGAATTGTTTCCAAAGAATCCCTATCCCCAATTCTTCCTAATGCCTTAATGGTAGCAAGCCTCAATTCATCACGAGAGGAACGATTCGATGTCAGTTGTGACTGTAACTCAGCATCAATCAATAGATTTGATAGGAATTTTTTGGCTTCATCGCCGCCAAGTTTGCCAAGCGTTACAATTACATTGATAATTTCTGTATGTCGTTTTTGAGCCAGAACAATCAACTCCGGCACAATTTCCTGCCTGCCGACTATTCCCAGAGAAATTATTGCACCCTCGCGAATTTCTCTTTCATTATCTTCGGCCATTACTAAAAGAAGTTCTATTGCCTGCTCTCCGCCAATTTTCTCCAATGCGGTAACAATATTCCGGCGGAGGCGTACATCTTCATCGGCAATCCGCATTCTTAGCGCCTTACATCCTTCGGGATCTTTCAATGCCCCAAGAACAAAAATGGAATTTCTCACAACATACCATTTGGCATCAGCAAGTTCCCTCTTATGCGCCTCGCGCACAAAATTGGCATTGTCTTCCATAATTCTCGTAAATACATTAAGGGATGCCTTACCCAGCTCCGATAGAATCTTGAGCACATTTTGCCGCAAATGCCGGGACTCATGCGAAATCAAATGCGAAAGCGCAAAGGCCACTTCCTCAGATCCTATGGTGACAAGAATATTCTTTATGGCCGGGAAATAGGCATGAGAGCTCTCAATTAATTCCCACACCAGCTGATTAATCACCTCTCGCCTATCAAGCTCGGCAATCGCTTTTTTTACTGTCAAAGAATCAAATACGACCACACCCTCTATATGGTGGCATTTCTTGGACAAAGTAGTGCAGAGCGATGACAGATGTTCATAATTTTTCTCGGCCAGACATATTTTGGCCATCTCCCAAATTAAATCAGAGAACTCGAAGGTCTCTTTTTCATTCACTACAAATTCATCAATTCTGTATATGAGGTGTTCAAATAGGAATGAGCCGGAAAGATTTCGATGCGAGCCAAGCGCCAAACTCAATAGCTCCAAGGCACGCTGTCGCATTAGGAGATTATTACCGGCCAGATTTTCCAATAGGTAATTAATGACAGATTTGGCCTTCCCCTGTTGTCCAGTTCTCAGCAATCTTCCGAAATGATCCTGAAAATCGGTCAACGAAATGCGATGCTCTTTCGTGGTGAAAACCTCTTTCAGAAAGAGATCAATTTTCTCCGCCGACTCAATTTTAATCGCGCTGACGGGAGAAATCAGTTCAGAGTACACTTCGCGTCTTATGCCGCGCTGGGATAGCTCATTATCAAGCCGATTAATTATATCTTCTCTCTCCGGATGATAATTTAAAATTCCAAGGAATTCTCTGGCAGAATTAGATGATTGCCGGTCACCATCATCAATTCCAACCACCACACATATTATATCCGCCACTCTGGAAACCAAGTAGTCGATCTCCATCTCCGCTATTTTTTCCGGCACTAATGTCCGAATCAAACGGGGTGAGAAATCATGATTATTCCTTATAATATATTGATCTGGAGGAAGCTGTTCGTCGGAAAGCATCCCGGCAATTCTTTCAATATCATCACCAATAGCATGTTCAGCGATATTTCTTACAGAAAAATAACCGGCAACATCACCGAAGAATTTCCTTCCTCTTTCAAACAGTATTAATCCAACTTCATTATTTACGCGGATTGTGTCAATCTTATTCTTTTCAAGAAATCCGGTCATTAAATTATAGTTTTCGGATGACGAGACCTTTTTAACGAGTCGATCAAGAAACATCGTTAGATGATTAACCGACACCTTATTTTCAAAAAGAATATCTTTCAGGTCAAGCACCTGCATATAATCCATTATTTGTTCCGAAAAGATGGAAGATCTGATTTTAATATTCATGGCATAAAGTTGTCCGGCGGCGATATGAAGATTGAAAAAATGCTTGAAGCGAAATGCCTTTTCCATCTGAAGAAACGGCCGCCCTACTGCCTTCTGCGCCAAAGGATGCGAAACTGAATATACGGCAATCTTTTTGGCGGCATTATAAAGTTCACGAATTGTTTCGTGAGCCAATTCATTTAGATTTGTACTTAAATCGTTCTCTGTAAAAAGATGCTCATCCATTCCTAATCACCCAGACATTGTATGGTGCCATCCTGCTCCGCAAAAAATATCATATACCCATCACTGACAATGGGAAAACGAACTTCATGTTTTAATTGTCTCTTGGATACCAACAGGCCATTTTTCTTGTCAAGGCAATAAATATTCCTGTCAAGAGAGGCAAAGAGGAGAAATTCCCCAACAACAATCGGCGATGAAACAATGACACCATCAGATTTAAATTCCCATAGTATTTTCCCGCTGTCAACATCAAGCGCCCGCAAATAACCGCCATTATCCCCAATAAATACGGATTTCCCATCAACTGTGGGCGAAGTCCAGATCGGCCATGGAAATTCTTTTGCCCAGCGTGGTTTTCCCGTCATTTTGTCAAGAGCGAAGAATCCCCCATTAGCGCCTGACAAATAGATATAGTCGCCCACGGCCGCCTTTGACATAAGCGGTTCATTTAGCTCAATCTGGAATTTCATTTCACCCATTTTTGCATCCAAACAACTGACGGTCCCATTATCAGACGGATAATAGACCATCCCCTCATCGTAACTCGGACCGGCGGGCGATTTTGATTTAATCCATCGGCTCCAAAGTATCTTTCCTGTAAGGCGATCTATACAATACCCTGTCCCCGTATCGGCCGCGATAAAAAGGCGGTTTTCAATAATTATCGGCGTCCCAATCATATCCTTTAAGAGAAGTCTCCAAATTGAATGGCCGGAATGAAGATTAATGCAATTCATCGCGCTCTTATTGATCCCACAATTATAATAAGCTAATGTATCAATGATAAGAAGCCCGCTCTCTGTGATCTTATCGCTTTTTATCCGACCTGATGGATGTCCCGTTTTTGAATCAAAAAAATATGCCTTGCTTTCGGCTCCGCAAAGTATAAGATTTCCCACCCCCATGGTGAGAGGCGCAATCGGCATATCTGATATATGCTTTTCCCAAATCAAATTAAGCCCACCTTTATAGGCTGATTCTATTTGTGCGACCGATTGCACATTTCGTCGGGGATAGTTCCATTTTGAAACAGGAATTTCACCTCGCGGAAGAATAAATTTCCGGGCGCATCCTCCCATTAATAAGGAAGAAAGAAGAAGTATTATAAACAAAATATTCCGATTCATTAGAAATTCCATCCAAAGAAAAATTCAAATTGCGTTTTGGGACTTGTTTTTTCAAAATCGGTGGTGCGTGAAAAATCAAATCGCAATACTATCACTTGCGAAAGAGCCACCCTAATCCCAGTACCAAATGAGCCAATCAATTGATCAAATTTATCATCCCAAGCCGAGCCGGCATCGAAAAATAATGCCCCCCTTATTGCCTGAAACCCTATTCCACCGAATGGAAATCCGACAATTAAATTATCTATTAGCGGGAATCTTAACTCATTCGATGCGAATACAATATTCCTGTTATAAAAGGCTCGGCGACCGTACCCTCTGAATGACCAGCTCCCGCCAAAATAAATCCTCTGCGGTTCATCCCCTGAGGAGCTAAAGGCAAAGAATCTTATGGCGTGCGCGGAATATTTCCCAAGCCTAAAATAGTGTCTTAGGTCAACTAAGCCCAGTTGATTATATATCTTGCCTTTGTCAAGCGAGGTAGTTAGACCTATGGTTATATTATATCGATGCCCCTCAATTGGTCCCGAAACATCCCACAATGAATTATCCGACACTGCCGAGAAATAATTGGATATAAGTAGCGTCTCGCGATTGCGTTCAAACATCCAGATGTTTTTATTGGAATAACGCAGATATGTGGTGGTTTCTATCCGATTAAATTTCGATAGCGGATAATTAAGATACCCCAGCCCACCTACTTGCCTTTCATAAAAATACCCATCATAATCATTATAATACTCATCATATAAATGATAAAGACCAACTCCCCAATTCAATCGTCTTTCCTTGCTGATATAAGTCACCGCAAAATTAAAACTGGAGAAAAGCTCATTTTTTGTTTCCGCTGTATTCGTAAGAAGAAAATAATATGCCTTATTCCCCAGCATATCTGATAATGCCGCCTGCAAACCGCCGATTGAACCATAAACAGGATCGTAGGAAACTGCGGATTGTGCTATATCAAATGAATAATCAGTCTTATACTGCACCGATGATTTAACATATTTTCTATCAAGCGATCCGGGCTTCCAAAATGTCTGCCCTGCTGATTCCTTTGTTTCAGTTAAAAGTATAGAATCTTTTACAGGTATTCGGTATATTTGAAAACCAAAATCTTGATATCCCGAAAAAATAATGCTCTTTCCGTCAGGAGTTAAACGCGGATCATAGGCGCCTGTCAATACCGAGGTAATTCTATTTATCGTGCCATTGCTATTCAGCCGGAATATATTAAATGCCTTTTCCCTATCCGATGCAAAATAGATTCCGGAATCCGAAACATCGGGAGTTAAGTCGCGCCAGCTCCCGCTCGTTAATTGAACCGGCTTCCCGCCTTCAACAGGTATTTGGTAGAGATTGATAGCGCCATTCTCCCCATCACTGCATCGATCCGACGCAAAAACAATTGAATCATCCGCAAGGGAAAAAACCGGATCAGTATCATAATAAAAATCATCGGTAACTTTCCGAAAATTTCCCGTCTCCAAATTGACAAAGTAAATATCACAAATCCCTGATTTTAATGTCCCGCTGAAAACCGCTTTCTTTCCATCATGCGAAAACCGAGGTGAAACAATCGATACTATATCAGTAAACTCATATTTTTTAATTACGGAGCGAACACAAAGATCGAAAAGATATAATACATCCTTCTCTTCTGATTTCGAAGAAAACAAAATGAACCCTGAGTCATTGGCATCAATCCCACTTTGCAATAGATGCAAAGACTCGTAACTTGCCGACCGCTCCCCCTTGAGTAAAGTATGCAGTCTTCTTTCTTCACCATCCGGCGGCATCATATATATACCCGAATACCCCAAACGATTGGCTTTAAAAATTATCCATTCGCCCGAATTGCGGCCATTCTTTAAATCAATAGGCACGCCTTTTAGAGCATATCCGCTTTTTGTCAAACGACGAGCCTCGATATCCGTCAATCCCTGCTCCGATATTTGGGGAAAATATTTTTTCTTTAAAAAATATTCCCATTTTCTTGAAATTTCATTTAGCGATTCGCCTACAGTCAATTGCACAATCTGATTAAAATCATTCCCCTTCCACCAGTTTTCTAGAATCAATACCAGCTTCTCCGAACCATATTTATCATTTATAAACTGACAAACCGACTGACCGAGCTTGTACATATAATAGGTGCCGTTGACTTCATAAAATCTTGATATGGGAAATAATTTGCCGGCCAGAACCATATCCTTGAGTATTAAATCCGCTTCGGTATCCCACTCAGTTGACCAATACTCAGCCAACCCCTCAATGAACCATAACGGCGGAGTTGCCATTTTGTATAATCTCTGTATCGACATTACCGACTCAAGTTTTGAGATGGTAAAAACATGAACCAATTCATGCTCTACAACATGGGCAAAATCAAAGTATGACCCATGAAATGGCACAACCACTCTTCCCTTGAGGAATTCCGTAAAACCGCCTACCGATTCAGGAAGTAATGTCGGAGTAACATTCGTCTGAGAAAAATAATTAGGTGAGCTATATATAATCAGAGGAATTGGATTATATATTTCATGTTTGAAGCGTGAAGCTAAAATCCTATAGTCATCTTCCGCTATTCTTGCGGCGATTTTTGCGATTTCCTCCTCTTCAACATAGAAAAAGATGCGAAAATGCTCCGTCTCCATCACCTGCCAGTTAAATCGGGTATATTGCACTTTATTTTTTCCAAAATAAAACTGAGCATGCCCTTCAGATGCAAAAAATAGAATCATAGATAGGCAAAATATTAATATGAAATTATTGAATGTTCGGATTCCCATATCTATTTGATTATCGGCCACAGGATGATCATTTTGAAGAAATTAACATGATTTTATTTGATTCCGATGTCATATCCGCATGATGCGCATTTGCCATGCTCCAGCCCGATTATTTCGATGGAATAACCGCGTCGATGAATAAGGAGTTTTTTGCAGGAGGGGCAAAAAGTATCCGATTTGTCCGGTATATGGACATTTCCCACATAAACATAATCGAGTTTTTTTGCGGCAACTTCATACGCCCGCATTAGAGTTTCTGTAGGAGTAGGGGGAATTTTCATTTTAAATGTTGGGTAATAGGCCGAAAAATGCAACGGTATTTTTCGTGAAACACTCGTAACAAAATCTGTCAGCAACTCGAAATCTTCATCGGAATCATTTTTGGTAGGTATAACCAAATTGGTCAACTCAACATGAACACCAGCCTCATAAAACCGTCTTATATTATTAATGATTGGCTCCAATTTCCCCTTGCAAACGGTCTTATAAAATTGCGGATTAATTCCTTTTAGGTCAATGTTGGCGGCATCAATTAGCGGCAATAACTCTTCCAACGGCTCGCTGTTAATATATCCATTTGTCACTATCACATTTTTTAACCCAGCATCTTTTATAAGACGTCCTGCCTCCATTATATATTCAAACCAAATCAATGGCTCGGTATAGGTATATGCCACCCCAATGGAATCATTTTTACGAGCCAGCTCAACCAGTTCAGAAGGCGCAACAAAATGAGTGGCAACCCTCGTTTGCGAAATCTCCCAATTTTGACAATTATCACAACTGAAATTACAACCATTGGCACCGGTAGAAAAAATAACTGTTCCCGGGTGAAAATGATATAGAGGCTTCTTTTCTATCGGATCATAGCATGCCGTCACCAGCTCCCCAAAATTATCCGTCATCAATTTCCCATTACGATTAAAACGGGAACCGCAAATACCAAACTTTCCATCAGTTAATAAGCAATCGGCAGGGCATAGCCGACATCGCACCTTATTGCCGTCAAGCTTCTCATAATATGCGGCATTTATTATCACTATTTTCCCCGTTTCCCCTGCCCTAAAATATAATCTGCGCCATCATTTATATTATCAACAATAATTTCAG
The DNA here is from genome assembly GCA_020058225.1 of Candidatus Zixiibacteriota bacterium. Lineage (GTDB taxonomy): Bacteria > Zixibacteria > MSB-5A5 > GN15 > PGXB01 > JAGVEJ01. Next base: position 10,571 of record JAGVEJ010000084.1, read on the forward strand.
GTTTTAGCATAAATTCATCCATATTCTGTTCTTCTTTCGCTCCATGACCCGTTTTTACAAAAATACCTTTTCCACCAGTAACATAGGCCAGCTGAATATCAGATATCTTATCTCCTATAACATACGAAGCAAAAGGATTAATATTATGCTCTCGACAGGCCTGTTCCACCATTCCCGGCGATGGCTTTCTGCAATTGCATTCAATTGCATATTGAGGAACTGTTCCCCTTATATAATGAGGGCAATAATAAATTCCATCAATATGAGCGCCCTCTTTTTCGAAAATATCCAAAACTCTTTTATTAATTTCCTTTGTCTTCTCCTCAGTAAAAAATCCCCTAGCAATCCCAGATTGATTGGAAACTGCAATTACTTTATATCCGGTAGAAGATATTTTTTTTACTGCCTCGATCGCCCCATTTTCAGGCTCAATTTCATCCGGATTATTCAAGAAATGCCTTTCCTTTATTAAAGTCCCATCCCTATCTAAAAATGCCGCCGGCACTCCCTTTGATTTTTCATGAATCATATTATGGATAGCCCCAAATACATCATCCACAGATATTTTTGTAAAGCAATATTGTTCCTCCCTGAAACATTGCTTTTTCCCATGCAATGAACAGGGGCGGCAATATTCATCCGTCTGCAATATTATATCTCTCAAACCACGCGGAGCAAATCCGAGTGTCGGATGGGTTGGTCCAAATATGGCGATAACAGGAGTCCCCACAGCCGAACCGAGATGCGATAGCGCTGAGTCATTGCAAATTAAAATATCCGCCGTCGATAAATGCCCCGCCAATTTCGCCAGCTTTTCATTTAAGAATATTTGAATTTTTTCAGGCGCTATATCTTTCTTAACCGATAGTAATTTCCTATCCGCATCAGCTAAAATGAGAAGAATATTTGCGGCAAGCTCATGATATAACTTTAGCGCCAATTCCCGAAATCTATCCATCGGCCATTTTTTGGTCAGATACGATGCTCCGGGAGCAATGGCAACTATCGGATTATCATTAAGAAATAATCTGCTTTGTACATTGATATCACTTATTCGAAGCGTAGGGCGGTATGCATACACCTGCCCACCTGTTTGTTTTATTGCTTTATTATAGAGATCAATTGTATGCGGTACAAATTTCAGATTTTTTTTCCATCTCCCTTTTATAACCGCTTGGATTCTTTCCCACTGTCGCTTTTCATATCGAACCTTTAATGGCGCCGAAATATGACGAGCCAAATATGACGATCGGAAATTCCCATGCAGATCAATCACCATATCAAATCCGATTTTATCTAACATTTCTCCGGTTTTAAAAAGATCAATCGCTGAGGCCTCTTTTGGGAATTCAATAATTTCATCCACGCCGGGTAAAAGTGATGCAATTTCCGATGCGGGCGGTCGCGTCAAAAACCAAACTTGTGCTGATGGAAAGAAAATTTTAAGATTTATCAGAGCGGGTGAGGTTAATATGACATCGCCAATGGCGCTTAGTCTAATAACAAGGATTTTTTTCATGCCTTAAATAAAATGGACAATTCCCACCAAACCGGCAATCAAACAATATATCCCGAAATATTTAAATTTCCCCTTTTTTATTATATCAAGCATAAAATAAACCGAAATCAATCCAAATATAAACGATGCCAATAGGCCAAACAAATATTGCTCGGAAAGCAACGATTCTCCACCTACCAAATCTTTTATCTTAAAAGCTACCGCCCCCAATATGGCCGGAATAGATAAAAGAAAAGAAAACTCCGCCGCCAAAACCGGTTTGACACCCGTAAACATACCCGCCGATATACTGGCGCCGGAACGTGAAATTCCAGGCAAAATTGCAATGGCTTGACCAATTCCAATGATTATACTTCGCGGAATATTTATTTCATAATCTCCTGGTTTTATTAATGCCGTGGAAAGCAATATTAGACCTGTAACCATCAGCATTATTGAAGTCATTATAGGGGATGAGAAAGCCTGTTCAAAAAAATCCTTGAATAATACGCCTAACACCCCCGCCGGTATCGTGCCTATTATAATGTACAAAACCATTCTTCTTTCCGCTTTCATTTCACGAATAAATAAGCTCATAATCAGTTCGATAATTTTCTTTCGAAAATAGACAATCACAGAAAGCAAAGTGCCAAAATGCACTACCAATTCGAAGGCAATCCCCGGCATTTTGGCATTTAGAAGATGTTCTGTAAGTACAAGATGTCCCGATGATGATACCGGCAAAAATTCCGTTAATCCCTGAATAATCCCCAAAATAATGGCATCAAATAGACTCATATAAAAAGCTCCGGCCTAAACCGGAGCCACATTCCTCATTTATTGTTCATCTTTTAAAAGGCACCAAATTCTAATCCTGTAAAAAAGGTCATATTATCAAATATCTGAAATTCGGCAAATAAATTAATATCACCCCTAAACTCAAATTTAGTTCCCAAATTTAATCCCCCCTCAAGATCTGTGCCATTATTTGAAAATGATTCCATCCGTAAATTGAGAAGAATATAAGGCACCAATCTATTCCCGGAATTAAATCTATAAGGTATCGAACCTATAACATTTCCGCCCAATTCGAATATCGAACTTCCTTCAGAATGGGCATACTCCAGCATTCCGCCAAACGCCAAATCAAATGGAACATTGCTCGATTTATCATAATAATCCAGATATTCGTGTTTCAAATCCATGCCGATAAGAAAACCCATATCGCTATTTCTATCTTCTGTATCAGCGAACCGCAAATTGTCATTTTTGCCCTTTGGATCGGTGAATCCAATTTTTATTCTTCCCTCGGTGTATTTGGAGAATCCATAGCCAAAAGATCCAAACACTGAGGTCACATCATCACCCAATCCGGCAAATACACCAAAATTTCCAGTCCCAGCTCCACAGGCATCCGCCGTAGTTAATGCTCCCGTAAATCGTCCGGGCGAATCGTTAAAGGCGTCAGCAAAAATTGCTCCATTTGCAAGAAAGATTGTCGCCACACATAGCACCCCTATTTGCTTAAAACCGCGCATCAAACTCCTCCATTTCTTTCTTTCAGATTTGCATAATATCCGACCATTTTATTTATGTCAATAAAAAAGCAATATATTATCTCCTTATACGAACTAAGCATGCAATAGTTTTTGCCTTGACAATGATGCTACCCAAAAAATATAATCATATCAATTGCTCACAGCATAATTTGGGAGATTCAATATGGCAAAAATCAAAGAGCGATGGGGAACTAAACTCGGAATTATTATGGCGGTTGCCGGTTCCGCCGTTGGCCGGCGATTATGATGGAGGGAGTTGATGACGTCAACATTCCTTATGTTCTCGTTACCAGACTTGTTCTTCTGGGTTTCTTGGCGCTTTTGGCCATTCTGATCCGGATGGCATGGAAAAATGAAAAACCAATCATCACTGATGAGGATGTTATGACTACCGGCGGATTAATCCTAATGATCTTATCATGGGCAATAATTCTGATTTTGGTTATATTTTCCTTCTCTAAGATTATGCGTGAGAAGTAGAACAACCTGTCTATTAAATTACAAAATAAAAAACCGACGGACTATCATCCGTCGGTTGAATTTAATTCCCACTCGATCCAATTATCTAATAAATATTATACTTTGAAATTCTATCGCGCAGGGTATTCCGCGAAATTCCCAATATCTCTGATGTTTTCACTTGATTAGAACCGAAATGTTTTAAGCAGGATGATATAAGAGCCTTTTCCAAAGCCGATTCGAGAAAATAATATATTTTCCCCTCTGAATTATTTATTAACTTAAGAAGTACCGGATCAATAATCTTCTTGAATAATTCCTCATAATCTTCCTGCATATGGTCAAGGTCTATCTCAACTTTCGATTCAATCTCGGAGAAAATTGGGAAATCCTCAGCCTGAAGAGTATCCGATTTTGTCATCACGCAGGCCGTATGAACATTGTTCTCCAATTCCCTAATATTTCCCGGCCAAACATATTTGCTTAGCATATTAAGAGCTTTTGGAGAAATCCCTTTAATCTCTTTGGAAAGATGATGCGAAAATTTCTTGGCGAAATGTTCCGCAAGAAGGGGAATATCTCCCTTTCGCTCTCTCAGCGGCGGCAAGAATATAGATACAACTTTTAGGCGATAAAAGAGATCTACTCTAAATGATCCCTCTCTCATTGATTGTACCAGTGATTTGTTGGTTGCCGCTACCACCCGGACATCAACCTCAATGGTCTCATTTCCGCCAACACGTTCGAACTTCTTTTCCTGCAATACTCGAAGAAGTTTGGACTGAGTGAGCATCGACATATCTGCAATTTCATCAAGGAATATCGTGCCATTATTGGATTGTTCAAACTTGCCAAGGCGCTTAAAATAGGCCCCCGTAAAGGCGCCCTTCTCGTGACCAAAAAGCTCCGATTCAAGAAGTGTTTCCGCCAAGGCGGCGCAATTGACCGAAAGAAATGGCTTACCACGCCGGCGCGAATTACGATGTATCGCTCTCGCAATCAATTCCTTTCCAGTGCCCGATTCACCGAATATTAATATGGCGGCATCAGATTTGGCGACTTGTCCTACTAATTTGGCTATTTCGACTATTTCCGGAGACCTACCAATTATTTCATCAATTTCAACTGTTTCCGCCGCCGGTCTGGCTTCATAAGTCTGCGCCTTCTGCTTTCCGAATCCACAAGCCTTGCTAACCGTATCCAATAGTTTCTGTATCTCAAACGGTTTGGTAAGATATTCAAAAGCGCCCTCTCTCATAGCTTCTATGGCATTCTCGGTTGTAACATAGCCGGAAATCATAATAATCGGCACACTGATATCGCTCAACTTTGCTTTCTTAAGTACATCAAGGCCGGAAAGGGTGGGGAGATTGACATCAAGCAATACGACATCAATTTCTTTTTTCTCTTTAATGAAGTCAACCATGGTCTGGCCGTCTTCAAGATAAAAGAAATGAAATCTTTCAGGGTCAAATAGGTTGGCTAATGACCGTGAAATCTCTGGATCGTCGTCAACAATTAAAACATTCTTCATAGAAGACATATACCCATATATTCACTTCAAATTATCGGAAGCTGAGAAAGATTATTTAGCGCTGAAGCCAGGAAATTGGCGAAAAATATGCACAAAGAAGACTATTGATGCTTCTTTTTAAGATAAATGATTCCAGATAATTATCAATGTTTCAATATGAGCCAGTGACGGTTGCTATTCGCTTTCATCTATTAGAAATTTCACTACGGCGCCGGTAGTAAAGAAATTCACCAGCAAGTCCGCCCCTATCCCTAAGAGAAGAAGATAAAAGACCAATTCGGGAGAGAATTTATTGACAATGATATCAGATCGAGTGACCAGATAAGAAGTCGGCACCGAGATTAAATATGGTATTAAAGCCAGGAAGAATGAAAATATTGGATATTTTGCAAAAAAGCCTATTGATGTCTTAATAGATTTCCATACCGACTTCCCATAAACCACAATGGCGGGCACCGCATAGATAAAAATGGAATAAATGAAAACAGTCAAAAGACGGAAAATGATATCAAATATGGCTATTCGTCGAGGCGAACCCTCCAGATAGCTTTGAAACACTTGCGGTAATATCCAATTCAATAACACCAAAATAGCGGTTATAAATGTCCATGCCAAGAGAAGGTGTGGCCATTTGGAAAAAGCAAAACCAGCTTTGGTTTCCTTCTTTATACCCGATGAAAAAAATCCAAAAAACAATGCCGCAGTTAAACCGGCGGCCAAGCCTTCAAAGACAATTCCCAATATAAGTTTGCCCCACTGAAATATATTTGGCAACAATAAAAATAGCCCGGGATAATGGCTAAAAAAACGTGCATCATCTCCAGCCACTAAAGAAACGAATGGGTTTAATATCGCATATAATGAAGAATTACTATAAGAAATCAATAATATCAGCCAAATTCCCTGTAGTACTGAATAGAGAAAAAATGGCCACCAAAGCCTGATCCTCCATGCAGACTTAATGACTGAAAGATAGAGGTCAATTAGCCAATTAAGCTTCTGAATAAATCCCAAAACAAACTCTCCTCATGGCGCGGATACTTCATTCGAGCCGGATGACATCCCCTGTTTATCATAAACAAAAACACGATAATAATAGGTTAGCGAATCAGGGCGAATATCACTAAACGTTGTACTTGAGCTGTTATTTATTATGCCTAACAACCTACCGCCATTTTCAGATATATTTGGCAAAGTATCTCTATAAATCTGATAGAATCCAAAATCCTCATCATCATTGGCTGTCCAGCTTAGACTGGATAGTGAATCCTGAACCTGCAAAGCCAATTTAACCGCCGTCGGCGCCACATTTGCAAAAGTAGTATCCGATTCCACCAAAGAGCCAGCCGAAAGACCGGTATTATCATAAACAAATATGATATAATAGTAAGCCGTATTTTCATCAAGATCACTATCAATATATGTCAATGTTGCACTGGTAGAAATTGTTGTTACCAGTTTAGAACCTGTTGTCACTTCTTCCAATGTATCTCGATATATATGGTAAGCCGAGAAATCATTATCATGATTCTGTGTCCAGGAAAGCCTGATACTCGATGATGACTCTGCGCCGGCAATCAACGATACGGCTGAGGGCGCCCGTGATATATTGAGCGGATAGGGGAAGGCTCTTTCTTCCGCCACATTCCCCGCGGCATCAGTAAATCTACCGATTACTACTCCATCTATGATTTCTATATTAGAGGGCGGCGAAAATGATCGCGTATATATCCCATCATCGGGAAATAAATCTCCATTTGTCCCATCATCAAATAATTCCATACTACTTATTCCTTGAAATGAAACCGTGGCGCGGCCATCTTTTTCATCGCAATCCATAAAGAAGTATATCATGTCATCGCTCTGTGATAACTCGATTGCGCCATGATTTAAATAAGTGCTATCAATTGGAAATTGGGCCATAACATGGAAATAGGCCGTATCTATGATGGCTTTTGTATCAAGAATAATACTGTCGCTTATGATGTCCACCGATTCGGACCCATCGGCAAATAAAATTCTCGCATATAGACGCTTGATGCCATCTCCCAATGATAGAGTCTTGCTGATTGTAGGGGAATAATTTACCCAGTAAGCATCAACAAAATCGGAATTTTCCGAGACTTGAACAAGCGCCGCGGTAACCGGAATTACAAATGAAATATCAACTAATTGCGATCGCGTATAATCATCATTATTATTAATAATTAGCGAAATAGGTCCTGTTTGCACTCTGATGGCGCTCGAAAGCGTTCCCTCAAGATTTTCGGTTACCACCGCAGACACTTTTAGATAGTATAAATTTCCGGTTGTCAAACCTGAAATCGATTTGGAAGAAGTCGCGGTGGCAGTGGAATCCCAAATAGCATATACGCCATGAAGTGAATCAGATAAGTATATCTTATAATATTTTATGTTAGTTGTATCGGAAACCTGCCATGATAAAGTAACTTGTCCCGAATTATGGAACATCTTTAGTCCCGTGGGAACAGGCGGCCGGGCTGGAAGACTCACAGAAAGCTCAGAGGAATCAATATGGCGTTCGCATCCTGCGGCCAAAATCAATATTGACAATAGTATTATTAAATATCTCATATTAAAACCCTCTCAAAACTTGTAGGTAAGGGTTAACAGCGCTCCGCCATTTTGTAAATCGGGCCTAATGCTGACCGGACTTACAATCATACTGCCCCTTTCCTCAGGAAAGAATAAAATTACATCAAGAAGATTTAGTCCCCAGACAGCAATGGTGGCGCCAATGGTAATTCTTCGGATATCCTCGGCATCATAGGCGGCTTTCTTGGCATCGCTTAATTGAGAATATAATTTCTCCTTTTCGCTGTAAGCATCCGCCGAATTATAATCGCTTAGCAGTTTTTCATACTTTTTATTCTTATCATCAAAATCTGCATCTGCCATTAGGTAAGATACAACTCCGCCTGCGGCCGCCA
>JAGVEJ010000149.1 GCA_020058225.1 Candidatus Zixiibacteriota bacterium
AATCCGGCACGGCGATGATATTGAAATTATCATCCGAAGGCTCTGTCATATTTTTTGGCAAGCTGATGTTTAATCTATTTTTATTATTTATCTTGTCTGTCCTAATAATTCCGCTCTTCATTATTTTACTGAAGATCAGCCCGGAAATATGGTGGATTTTTTTGGTCGCCGTTATTCTTGGAAATATTGGCCTTGCCGCCGCCACGACTATCATTGCGGCAATTATTTCCAAAGCCACCGTAAAGGGAGCTCTCTTTACAGTATTATCTTTTCCGGTACTGATGCCTTTGCTTATAGCGGTGATTGAAATGACTAAAATATCATTTCTTGGCGGCGAGATATCGGGAGCGTATGCTCCATTGCAACTTATTATAGCCTATGATGTTGTTATGGCAACATTGTCGATGTTGCTGTTTGATTTTGTCTGGCGGCAATAGGTTAGTATTCAGAGCAAAATGAATAAATGCAGATAAAACAAGAACTCCGGCAATATTTCAGTTATTTATCATAGTGACGCCCAAAATTTTATTAGATTATTGAACTTTGTGTCCGTAAAATGGTTTGTAAATTGATATGTGGTGGAAACTTCTGATATTTTTGGCAATGTCGATGGTCATCATTTTGGCCTTTGTGACCCCATCGCCTATGAATCCGGCCAATTCCCTTGGGCTGGTGGATACATATCGTATTTTCTATTTCCATGTTCCCCAATCATGGGTGGCCACGCTGGCCTTTATGATATCCATGTATTGCTCCATTCAATTTCTCCGAACGAAGAAAATGGATTATGATTTGAAAGCAGTTACCGCCAATCGGCTGGGACTGATATTTGCCGTTCTGGCCACAATAACCGGTTCAATATTCGCTAAAATGACTTGGGGAGAATTCTGGAATTGGTCGGAAATCAGGGAAGTCTCCATATTTATTCTATTAATAATATATGGAGCCTATTTTGCCTTGAGGTCGGCCCTTCCCGATCCGGATAATCGAGCGACCTTGTCGGCAGTACTATCAATCATCTTTGCCGTTTCAGCCATATTTCTAATCTTTATTCTCCCGCGTGTATATCCGATATTTTCACAGCATCCTGACAATTCCGTTATCGATAAATCCGGCAAACTAACAATGGGACCGATGGTCAGCATGATATTTTTCCTATCACTGGCCACTTTCACCGCCCTATTTATCTGGATTTATGACTTATCTCTAAAAGTTAATAGAGCCATCTCAGCCAAAATTTTGGAGGAACTTTAATGGACGCCAATTACATTGTAATGGCCGTGACTCTGGTGATATGGGTCGGTATTTTCTTATACCTGTTATCTCTTGACAGAAAAATAGCGAAATTTGGACGCAAGAATGAAAGCTAAGTATATTATTGGCGGTGTAATTATAATAGTCTTTGTCCTCTGGGGAGCGTCGGCATTTTTAAAAACCACCGTGCAATATGTTTCCATTGCCGAAGCCAAAAATACCCCCCGTACCGTACAAGTTCTTGGAAATATTGATTTTAGTGATGTTCATTTTAATGCCGACAAGAGCAGATTGGAGTTCTCCATTTATGATGCTGAATCTTCCGATTTATCTAAAGCCGAAAAATTAAAAATAATCTATTACGGCGTTGTTCCGGGCAATTTCGAACAAGCCACTCAAGTTGTGGCCCGCGGCAAAAATACCGTTGAGGGCTTCATAGCGGATAAGCTTCTTGTTAAATGCCCTTCGAAATACCAAGGACTGGAAAATGCCTCTCCGGATTCTGGTCAAGGTTCATAATTATAGGAATGTGAATGTATATAGCTCAACTTGGCAATTTATTAATCCTTTTGGCCTTAGTAATGACGGCCATTGCCGGCGCGTCCTTCTTGATTACGGCTCTTGGGCGGAAAAATCTATCCGGTCTTGGAATCAAGGCTTTTATACTTCAAATATTCTTCGTCGCTATTGCCGTCATAGTCCTGTACTATCTTTTCTTTACCCATGATTACAGCGTGAAATATGTTTATGAATACTCGTCATCCGATTTACCGTTCTTTTATCTGCTGTCTTCATTTTGGGGAGGGCAGGAAGGGACTTATCTGCTTTGGATATTTCTTAGTTCTCTTTTCGGTGTATTTATATTGTTAAAAGGAAAGCTCTACACTACTTGGGGAATGTTTTTTCATTCGCTGGTACATATTTTTCTATTAATTATTCTTTTGACACTTTCCCCATTTAAATTGCTCGATTTCCCTGCGGCCGATGGCGCTGGATTGAATCCCCTCTTGCAGGACCCTTGGATGGTGGCTCATCCGCCGGTGATGTTTGTCGCCTTTGCCATGGCTGGCGTTCCTTTTGCTTTTGCGTTAGCAGCCCTGATCAAACGGGATTATTCCCAATGGCTGAAAACCACCTATCCTTTTGTTGCCATAACTTCATTTGCTCTGATTGTGGCCAATGTTCTTGGGGGGTATTGGGCTTATAAAACCCTTGGATGGGGCGGATATTGGGCATGGGATCCGGTGGAGAATACATCTTTTGTTCCATGGGTTGTATCGATTGGCCTAATTCATGGCATGATTGTGGAAAAACGTTCCGGAGCTTTGAGAAGAAGCAATCTTCTCCTCTCAGCGCTTATATTTTTTCTTGTTATCTATGGCACTTTTTTAACCCGCTCCGGCGTTTTGGCTGATTTTTCCGTCCATTCATTTGTTGATCTGGGTCTAAATGGCATACTGATTGGATTTCTCCTCGCCTTTGCACTTTTGACACTAGTAGTTTTTTCCATTTTCCGTTCCCCCGATATAATCGGCAAGCCGCTTAATTATAACATTTTCTCCCGTGATTTTATCCTATTCGTCGGCCTTGCGCTATTTACCATTCTTGGCATCGTAATTTTATTCTGGTCTTCACTCCCACTGATTACAAGGTATTTCACGTCCAATCCCTCTGCCGCGGAAGTCAGCACTTATAATGCTTTTGCTTTTCCTTTTGCCATAATCATATCCTTATTTCTAACTCTCAGTCCCGTTTTGATTGGAACCGGAATTCAATTGCCCGGATTAAAAAAGAATGCGCTTATGGCAACAATAATATCATTGGTTTCTGCATCTGCTTTATTTGGGTTGAGTCTAATCGGTTTTACCATGGCTATAACCTTTTTCATTTATCTGGCGGTAATACTTATTTATGCCTTAAGTAAGACCATCACCGCCCAATTAATGCAATCACTGGGTATAGGCGTTATTGGAACCATTGTTGCTCTTGTGCTCGGCGTGAAAAGCCTTGAATATCTGTTTTTCATATTCGCCGCCTTAGCGGCCGCGGCCGCGCATTTAAATATCATTTTCAAGTATATTGCCAGCCGGCCGGAGCTTGTGGGCGGGCATTTAAGCCATTTTGGGTTTGGATTGATGCTGATTGGGATTTTGGCATCCTCCGCTTTTTCGGTGAATGAGCAGGTGGTAATTCCCCGCGACCAAAGCAAAAAGGCATTCGGCTATGATATATCATATAATGGCACAGCCGGTTCAATTAAAGACCAAAATAATGAAATTCTTCTCACTTTAAGCCATGATGGGAAACAGATTCAGGCTCGTCCCAAATTTTTCTTTGCCGAGCGTATGAATGGGATGATGAAAAAGCCTTATATCGATAAAAATCTATTTTATGATTTATATCTTGCCCCGCAAGATATTCAGGAGATGCCCAATTCTGGCGGTTTGATTTTGCATAAGGGAGAACAGGCCAATGTCGGCGATTTTGCCGTTCGCTTTATTAATTTTGATATGGGTTCTCATGGAACATCATCCGGTATATCAGTCGGCGCCACTTTGGAAGTGGAATATAAGGGCACAAAGGAGATAGTGACGCCACGAATGGTTTCCGGCCACGAGGGAAGCGGAATGCAGTCCGAACCGGCCAAGCTTTTTAGCGGCCAAAATTATGATATCAAAATAGAGAAAATATTGGCCGGTGATGGCGCCGTAATGCTGGCTATTCCCGGTTTGGTTGAGTCCGGTCCCCCCGACAGATTAATTCTGGATATTTCCCGCAAACCCGCCATAAATCTCTTATGGCTCGGAACAATTTTCATATTTTTGGGGATGATTATTGTCATATATTATCGATTTCAATAGCCGATAATTCCCAAAGCTTTTCTATTCAATGGATTTTCTTAGTCATTTTTGGGTAACTCCCAATTTTCCACATTATTCTTGACAAAATCGAACAAAACCTCATATTTATGACAGTAGTCCTCTATAAGGTTTTTTGATCATGCCTGACTTAGTTCTTTGAAATAAACGCCATTTTATATTTATTAACGAGGTGTACTATGTTCTTGTTAAAATCTATCACAATCATTGGTTTACCAATATTGGCGGTATCATCCTACGCCATGCCGCCGGCAGATAGCTTATTTAATAATAGGATTGCCGATGGGCGTTCTATTGCCAATACGGTCTTCATCGATGCCAATAAAATCCTAATGTTTGTTACGAATCATGGTAGCTTTGCAAGGGATTTGGCAGGCGTATTTGGTTATGATTATGGTACCTTTTATCCGTATGTGGACACCGCGAGCATTAGCAATGGGTCTATGAAAAACTCGCCCTTATATGCCGGCGGGATATGGCTCGGTGGAATTGATTCTGCTACAGGTGAAACAAGAGTTACGGTTGCGGAATATTCCGATGAATATGTTCCAGGTCCCATATCAGGCGGGACATTTCTCCCTGACAATCCAGCTTTTAAGGTTTACAAGCTTTATCGCGATAGCCTTGGCGCCAATCCTAATGATGATTACTTGAATTGGCCTGTTGATCAGGGTGCGCCGGTTGATATATATAATAAGCCATTGATGCTGGGAAATCAGATGCTTTGGACAGTTTTTAATGATGCTAATCCGAATCAACATATCGCGGATGCCGGTAGTACGCCGCCACTTGGTATTGAAATCCAACAAGCAGTTTGGGCTAATAAGCGAATCAATCCCGACTCAGATTATGTCAATTTCTGCCTTTATCTTGAATATAAATTATATAATAAAGGTAATCGAACCCTTAATAATATGTATTTTTCGATATGGACAGATCCCGATCTTGGCGGGGCAGGCGATGATTTGGTTGGAAGTGATACCTTAAATAATATATCCTTCTGCTATAACTCTGATAATAATGATATGCAATATGACACTCTACCCCCAGCGCTTGGATTCAAGCTTATTTATGGCCCAATGGTTCCTTCTGCCGGCGATACCGCCGTTTTCGATGGCTCAATCATTCCCAATTACAAAAATCTTGGTATGACAGCGTCCTGTAGATTTGTAAATGGAACTGATCCTGATGATGCACTGCAATCGTACAATTATATGAGGGGGTTTGAAAGATATGGCGGTGCATTTCCAAATGGCACAAGACATATGTTTCCCGGGGATCCGGTTCTTGGAACCGGCGACCTTGACTATTCGCCTTCTGATAGAAGAATGATGGCCAGTTGCGGCCCATTTGACTTTCGTCCGGGTGATAGCCAGTATGTTTTAATAAAAATGGCCGTTGGACAAGGAGGCGATAGGTTATCCTCAATTACCAAACTAAAAGAAATAATTAATTCTTCGCTCGATTTTTGCATAGATGCTGATGGAAATGGAATAGCCAACTTGCTCGATGTTACATTTATAATCAACTATTTATATAAAGGCGGGCCGGCGCCGATTTCGCCTGCAACCGGTGATGCCAATGGAAATGGGATTACAAATTTGCAGGATATTACATATATAATAAATTATTTCTACAAGGGTGGGCCAGCGCCGATTTGTAGATAATATTTCATTGATATTGCGCATGGGTACGGTGCGTAATTGTAGGGGCGCACGGTGTGCGCCCTCATTCCAGACTGGGGCTTGTTGAAAAAGTGGTATGTTATGGTAAAGCCCCGAATTTATGTTCATCGCCATACCCCGATTTATTCCGTGTTTGACACGGAACCTGTCATTCCCGCGAAAAGGGCTTGTTGAAAAAGTGTATGTTATGGCAATTGTGCTTATTTCCGTCAAGAGCCGGAGCCCGACGGCCAAGTTCATCGCATGCCCCGACCCGTCATCCCGTGCCCCGACTTGTCATCCCGTGCTTTGACACGGGAACCAGAAAGCAGTAACTGCCTTGTCCGTCTTCGCCGGATTCGGCATGGACGAACACTTATGCGGCTACTTTCTGGATGTCCCGATTGAAGTCGGGGCATGACAGTTTCAGCGTCCCATTGCTCAAGAATATGCTTTTTCCTATTAATGAAGCTTTTTCAACACGCCCCTTGCGGTGGGATTCCAAACTTGCGCGGGGTCTTGTCCGGCAACTGCCGGATGTGATCCCGCATGCTATTTGATATCATCGTGGCGTCAGTCCGCCGCCGCAGGCGGACGGTGGATAATTGTAGGGGCGCATGGCATGCGCCCTTATGAAAGTGCCGGCCGCCCGCCGCAGGCGGATTTCCCGACGGAATTCTCCCAAATTTATTTCTGTGGGCGGCAGATGTCCACATCTGCCCCCAAGTTACCTGATCGCGGCGTCAGGAACCCTTTCCTGACGCATTCTTTAATAATTGGCCACGAAAAAATATTTCCAAAAACCTCCCCAAAAAACTTGAAGATTTCTCTTGACATCCCCCCCCCCCCCCCC
>JAGVEJ010000060.1 GCA_020058225.1 Candidatus Zixiibacteriota bacterium
ATTATCCTCCGCACAAATTTTAACAAAAATCGATTCTTTTTACAAGAGAAAATAATGCCAGAATTCGAATATTGCACCCGACAATATTATACTTATATAGTTGTGTGGTATTCCCAAGTCAAATCCGATGGGGAATTGACCTGGGGATGAAATGAAGGCTGACCTTCCGGAAGGTCAGCTACGGATTGCCCAAGAAATATCTATTTCTTTATTATTGGGGTTTTTCAACAAGCCCCGTTGCGTGGTGTCAGTCCGCCGCCGGCTGATTTCCTGACGCTTTCATGCATCCCCACCACACAAAATCACTACAACCTTGATGGTAATTCCGAGTCAAGACATATATATAGAGGAGTAAACTACATCCTCCAAATTTGTCCCGATTAAAATCGGACAAAAGACAAAATAAAAAAAAATAAGCCTCAGGCTTACATAAAAAAACCAACCCATTATGCAGACGCCAAAATATTATCATAACTCATTGAATCATGGCAAATTAACAAAAAAGGAGGAGAGAAATAAGAAAAAATCAAAAAACAAACCCATTTTAGCATAACTCGATATGAATAACCACCTTGCCAATGGGTTCGTTTTATTGCGACCGCCTTTCCAAGCTCTCCACCATGTCCTAATTGCCTTCTCCCCATCTTTCCCAAATATCAACAGGGGGATACCTTCTCTATTCCGTTTCCCACTATATTTCAAATATCTCCTTGTCAAATAATGATTTTGGCATATATTATTAGGAGATTTACTTGCCAACCGTTGGAGCAAGAAAACCATGGAGTACTACTTTCGTCAATTATTTAACCATTAAGAGTAGAGGGTCATCATGAGGATGAGATTGCTACTGTGTATGGGTTTTTTCCTGTTTGCAGTCACTTATGCTTTTGGGGAGCATATCAGTCTTGCTGGGACTGAAAACGACCTAAATATTTCGGTTCTGGAATCAAATGATGCCGGAACATTTATCAAACTCGAAATTGGCGGATTCGATAAACTGCCGATTTCAATCAACGGCGAGGAATATTATTCGTTTCATTTGGGCAAAGAACATATTCTATTAAACTCGGGCGAGCCGGCGTTACCCCAGGTTTGCCGGAGTATTATTATACCGGATAATGCTGAAATGGATTTTAGGATTATCTCATCGGAATATGAGGATTTTCCCGCCACTCCGATTATGCCGTCAAAAGGCAACCTTTTGCGCACCGTCAATCCTGATGAAATTCCTTATCAATTCGGGGAAGTTTATTCTTCTTCGGAATGGTATCCTTCAGCTCAGGTAAAATTGCGGCAACCTTATATTCTTCGCGACTACCGAGGCATAGTAATTGAAATTAATCCATTTCAATATCTTCCCTCAGAAAAGATTCTGCGTGTTTATAAATCAATCTCTATTGAAATATTTCCTACCGGCGCGGGAACCACCAACGTACTGGATAGAGATAAGAATGAAATAAGGCTTATTCCTGATTTTAACCGGATTTATGAGCGTCATTTTATTAATTATGCTAATTATAGCGGTAAATATACTCCGGTTGAAGAAGCCGGCGATATGCTAATTATTACTCATGATGCCTTTCGCACTGATGTGCTTCCTTTGGTTGAATGGAAAAAGCAAAAAGGTATCAAAACCACTATTGTCAATGTTTCAACCATCGGAAATAATAGCGCTTCCATAAAAAATTATATTCAGAATTTTTATAACACTTCTGATTTGGCTTGGGTTATTTTAGTCGGTGATGCCGCTCAAGCAGCTACTTATCTTGTTAGTGGTGATGCCTCCGACCCCAGTTACGCTAAAGTTGCGGGGGGAGATAATTACCCCGACATAATTGTTGGCAGATTTTCAGCAGAAACCAACGCCCAGGTTCAGACTCAGGTCGCAAGGAGCATAAACTATGAGAAAACCCCTGTTGGGGTTGATTGGTTTCACAAAGCCACGGGGATAGCCTCCAGCGAAGGACCTGGACACTATGGAGAATATGATTACCAGCACATGGGATATATTCGTACCGACCTATTAGGATATAATTATACGCTGGTGGATGCGATTTATGACCCGGGGGCAACAGCCTCTCAAGTTTCGGCCGCTCTGAATAATGGCCGAAGCTTTGTCAACTACTGCGGGCATGGAAGCACAACGGCGTGGAGCACCACCGGATTTTCAAATAGCAATGTTACGGCCCTCACCAACGATAACATGCTTCCGTTTATTTTTAGCGTGGCTTGTGTTAATGGCGACTTTGACGGCGCCACCTGTTTTGGCGAAGCCTGGCTTCGCTCGACCCATAACGGCAATCCTATCGGCGCCATTGCCGCATATATGTCATCGGTCAATCAATCTTGGAACCCTCCGATGGATGCTCAAGATGAAGCCACCGACCTTCTGGTGTCAGAAAGCAAATTGACTGTGGGTGGGTTATGCTACAATGCTTCCTGCAAAATGATAGATTTAAATGGCACCGGCGGCGTTGATATGTACAACACCTGGCATATTTTCGGTGATCCTTCAGTAATGATTAGAACTGACGACCCGATAAATATAACCGCCACACATAATAATGCGGTATTATTTACAACGACATCCTTTACTGTGACGGCCACGGGTATTGAAGACGCCCTCTGCGCTTTATACTATAATGATACACTATATGGCGCCGCTTATACCGCCGCAAATGGCGTTGCGGTCATACCGATAAGCGGTCAATTACCCATGGGCGCCGCCATTAATCTTACCATTACAGCATATAATAGAAATCCATATATGGCCAATATTCAGGTGATTACGCCCGAAGGTCCATTTGTCATGTATGATGATCATCAAATTAATGATGGCGATGGCAATAATGATGGCATAGTAAACTGCGGCGAGTTGATTGCCATGGGTGTGCAATTAGTCAATGTCGGTCCCGACACTGCTTTCGATGTCACCGCATTATTAACCGCCGCTGACCCGTATGTGACAATCACCGATGCCAATGAAATTTATGGAATTATCCCCGGCGATTACGCAATGATAAACATTGCCGACGCCTTTTCATTCGAAATAGCGGGCAATACCCCCGATAGTCATACGGTCAATTTCACCGTCGAAATTACCGGCGCCGGCAAAGATACAACTTGGACAAGCAGTATTTCGCTTACCGTTAATTCGCCAACAATAGGTTTTGTTTCACTGATAATGACTGAAATCGGCGGCAATAATAACGGCGTATTCGACCCGGGTGAATCGGCAGAATTAACGGTTGTGCTGAATAATAATGGTTCGGCAGCGGCCATTAATGTCAATGGAACTCTTTCTGAGGCTGATACCTATGTCTCTATTGATGATAATGCCGGGGCTTTTGGCACAATAGCATTGGGCGGCGGCACTGGAAATAACTCCTCAAATAAATTTGCTCTCTCTGCCGATGCATCCTGCCCCATGGGGCATGTGGCCAATCTGCAGATTGCCTTGACTGCCGATGGTGGCTATTTTGGAACGGTTAACCTTGATGTTGTGGTCGGCGATAGGGTTGCATTTTTCTATGATGATTTTTCCTTTGATATGGGCTGGACCGGCTTTGGCGGGTCGGGGGAATGGATGCGTTCTCCAGCGGCCGGAGGAAATGGTTCCGATACTTACGGCGGCCCGGATCCCTCTCTTGATCATTCCGCCACCGCCGATAATTTCGTTCTTGGCAATGATCTGACCTCGGGCGCCGGCGGCGATTACAACTCTTCTTTGAGCGCCACCTATTATATTACTTCGCCGATGTTTGACTGCAGTGGAATGACCAGTGTACAAATGAAATTCTGGCGCTGGCTGGGGGTCGAAGGCAGTTCGTATGACCATGCCTATTTGCAGGCTTATAACGGAACCAGTTGGGTGACGCTGTATCAAAATAGCGCTACCATGAGTGAAACCAGCTGGGGCGAGCAGTTCTTTGATGTTTCTACTTATGCCGATGGGAATCAGGATTTCCAGATTCGGTTCGGGATGGGAACATCGGACGGTTCATCTAATTATTGCGGTTGGAATATTGACGATTTTGAATTGAAGGGATATGGCGCCACTCAGGGCGGAATTCCTAATCTGGCCTATATGCCGTATGATTTTGCGGATAGTGTTAATGCCGGACAATCGATAAAAGATACTGTCAAAATCATGAATAATGGCGATGCTCTTTTGAGAATTCGCTTTAGTTCTTCAATTGGTTGGCTCGCATTCGATACAGCCCAACATAATGTAACCGCCGGCGACAGCCTGCTTTTTGAGGTAACCCTCAACGCAGGCGGTCTATCCGTAGGCGATCATATCGGCGCCATGCAATTCTCCAGCAATGATCCCATTACCCCTGCCGGTTCAATTCAATTTAATCTGCATATTTGGACGCCTAATATTTATCTCGCACAGTCATCGGTGAACGAAACAGTTCCGACCGGCGATGCCTCAGCTGTTCCTCTTATCATTATCAACGATGGTCCGGGACAATTGAATTTTAACATCTCCAGAATTATGTTTAATGGTCGCGGAGACTATCCAACAGCGGCTAAGGAATTGGCGACAAGTCCGCTTGGATACAGAATTGCCGATGCCGATAAATCAGAGAGCGGCGTCAACGAACCATTTTATGCCCCGGTTACAAGAAACCATGGCGGTCCCGATACTTGGGGGTATTCCTGGGTTGATTCCGATGATTCCGCCGGTCCCGCTTTTGCATGGGTTGATATAGGATTTGTCGGCATTGCGGTAACTCTTGGCGACGATGATACTACCGCCGCCATTCCTATCGGCTTTGATTTCCCATTCTATCAAAATAGCTACAATACTCTAAATTTCTCTTCGAATGGCATCATCACCTTCGGCAAAGGAGCAACCATCAGAACCAACACCAATCTGCCCAATACCGCTGTGCCAAACAATCTGATTGCTGTTTGGTGGGATGATTTGGATCCGCGCAAGGGGGGACAAATATTATATTATGCCGACACTGTCAATGATAGGTTTATTGTTAGCTATGTTGGTATCCCTAATTATTATTCCACCACCGGAACAGGGTCTCTTACATTCCAAGCAATCCTGTATCCCAATGGCAAATTGATACTGCAATATGGCACCATGGATCCGGGTGTGGATGTTGATGGCCTTAAGGGCGCTACCATAGGAATTGAGAACTCCACCGGAAATGATGGCCTTGCGGTTGTTTATAATGCCGATTACATCCATAGCAATATGACTATTATATTCAATGCCGCCAACTGGCTTTCAGTGGAACCTGCCATAGGCACAATAACAGCCTTTAGCGCAGATACAGTTCAGGTGGGACTTAATGCCGCCGAATTGCCCGAAGGCTCTTATAGCGGGCAGTTAACCATTGCTTCCAATGATCCCGATACGCCATCATGGGTAGTGTCAGTAGCCATGACGGTTGGTCCTGCCTATATTTGCGGTGATGCCAACGGAAATGGTATTGTCAATATTCAGGATGTGACCACCCTGATTAATTTCCTGTATAAGGGAGGACCAGCGCCGAATCCACTGGAAGCCGGCGATGCTAACGGCAATGGCATACTGAATATTCAGGATGTAACTTATTTGGTTAACTTCTTATATAAGGAAGGTCCACAGCCCCTCTGCCCATAGGCAACTGAATGCCAATATAAAAAAACAGGGCAGGATTTCAGATACCCTGCCCTGCTTTTATAAAATTCAAGCTTGATATTCAAATCAGCATTTGCAATCACCGCATTGATGTTCGCCTACTGAAATTTTGTATCCGCTGGGGCCGGCTTCATTTAAAATATAATCGATACTTATATTTCCAACATTTCCCAAATGCTCATTTAGACTGCTCTCAATATAAGCCGAAATTCCATTGGATTCAAGCTTCTGCAGACCATCAATTGACTCATCCAGAGCCATTCCCAAACTGGGACCGCTTCAGCCGGCTCCTTGGAAATAAATAAGCAGATATTTGTCTTTTGCCATTTCAGATTCAAGAACTTTCTTGAGTTCTTCAGATGCCTTATCGGTGATTACCAACATTTTGTTTTACCTTTCTTCTACCTTACGCAATAAGATATTTCCTAAATATCGTCTAAATATACAACAAATTCAGCATTTTTCAACCAGTATTAGAGCCCGCAGGTTCCGTTATTTTGTCCGTATTTTGCAATTTTCGCCAAAAATTATTTAATTGACATAATGCCACTATTTCACCGGTCCCAACGGTAAAATGGTTTTCCCATAGACCTCATTAAGAACCTGTGCCAGAGCAGTATAAATCGCTGAGAATCCGCAAATAATCCCCTCGATTCCGGCAAGTCGTTTTATCCCATCGTTTTGCAGAATATCGCCTAAAGCCAACAAAAAGAAGAGTATCGTAAGCGATGCGAAAACAAATTGCAATGCCCGATTTAATTTAAGAGTGCCAATGAACATCACCAGAGTAAAAAATCCCCATATAAAAAGATACAATGCCATAGCCGCGTTGGTGTTTCCATCTGCCCACCCCAGCTTAGGAAAAACCAGCAATGCCACAAGGGAAAGCCAAAATACGCCATATAATGTAAAAGCGGTTGTTCCAAAAGTATTTCCCTTTTTCCATTCCAGTAATCCGGCCATTACTTGAGCCAGTCCGCCGCAAAACAGGCCCATACCTAATATCATACTTCCAAGCGGAAAAACTCCCGCATTATGAAAATTCAGAAGCACCGTTGTCAATCCAAATCCCAATAATCCCAGCGGTGCCGGATTGGCAGTGGTATCTTTAATGGTGGTTCGCTCCGGTTCCTTTTGCATGAAAATATTCTCCTTTTTTATCCAAATTATGAACGTAATTAAGGGCTAAAGTTATAAAATTTTCCTGATATAGGCAAGTAGGCAAGATTCTCTTTATATTTGGGTTATATCGTAAAATTTATGGCATGGATTTAATCTTCATCTTGCATCAATTTGTGTCGAAATATATATTATATGTTATAAGACAGGGATTACTGCGAATGTCTGCTCGCCAAGCTATAGGATAGGGAAATTACGAGGAGGATTTTATGAAAACCATTTTCATCTTAATGCTTGCATTCCTTTGGTCACTTGGATGTGACCACAATGAGAATTCTCCGACATACTCAAAAAAAAACCAGCCATCTCAAGAGAGTTTACCCGATAATATTAAGACGCTCATTCAGGAACATGCCCCGACCGACATTAATTTGGCGGAAAAGCAATGGCTGACGACAAATGTCAATCCACCCGATTTATTCGACACCAGTTATGATATTTACGCCGTCACATTCATTTGGGGACATTTATTTAATCTCTATGATTCCAGTATCGATATCACAACCGATTGGTCTGGTTCGATGTATGTCAATGGCGTCTCCATTATCGCACCGGTTTACGCCATTGATTTTGAAGCAGGGCAGGATTCAATAATTGGTGAAAACGACAGCGCCCGGGCTGAATGGGTTTCGAGCGTATGCGGCGATTTTGATGGACTCACAAGCCTAATTTTCCTCAAAAGGGGGATTACCTATGTAGTTGCCCCATGGCTGAGTTTTGAGGCCTCGCCTATTGCTCTTCAATTCGATTTTTTTCAACTTGAAAACCTAACGGCCTTCTATAAAATTGACAGCGCCAACGCCTTGGTGGTGCATGCCCGTCGGATTTGGCCTCATCATTGCCCTGAGGGTACCATGATTGGCGAATGGATTAAGGCAAATAATGCCGGCGATAGTGGATATTTTAGCGGACAGTGGCTTGATGACAATGGCAACTTGACAGGTATTTACTCCGGGTATTTTTGTACCAGCAACGATGGTTCTCGTATTTTCGAGGGATGGCTGTCGCATCCGATACTCGATGTGGTGCTCGCTTATATGCGTGGAACTTGGTCTTATGATGATCCGCGAATGTGTCCGCTTTGCGGGACCGGTTATGGCAGGTATAAGGGGGTCTTTAAATTTGACAATGAGCCGAAAGTGGGCATAATTGAAGGTGAATTTATTGAGCATAATATTGGTTCGCTTGAAATGACCATGCGCGGCAGATGGAAAGTCTTTTGTCCTTTCACAACTGATTATTCTGATAATATTGAATAGGAAATTAGTTTTTTAGATGCCGGGAAGTTAAAAAATCCCGGCATTTTTTTATCTCCAGATACATCAATTTTATATCTTGGCCGTTCTTTCCTGTGGCTGTACTTGACAAATCATTGCAAATCAGATATTATTTATTTAGTATCAACAACAAATTTGGCGAAAAATATCCATCTCGTGTGCGACTATGGCAGAGGCATTCAGTCTTTTTCAATTCCTAAAAGAACCGCTGAATAAAAAATATTTTAACCTCTTTTTTCATGACTGCTTTTGCCAAACCATTGGATATCTAAGGTATCTCAAAGCCAAAGGGTTTGCTCTTCCGCTGAATAACGTCGGCAATGGAAATCCCTTTCATGACTTGGCCATCGAGCTTTTGGGAAATTTCCTCCAGAGCCGAAAAGACGCTCCTTTTTATTTAATTTTTGCATATTTCGAGAAAAATCAGGAATTGGCATTTACTGCCGAAAATACCGACCGGCTTTATGAGCATTTCCTTATCCTTCTAAGAAAACATATCCGCCAAGGGTTGACCCGTCTGCGCAAACAGGAAAATCCCCAACTTGATAATCTTAAACGAAGGTTCAAAGATATTCTCAGCGCCGATAATTATGCCTGCAAAGGATTTGATAATTCATCAGCCAATTACATATACCAGAAAAAAAGTGAAAACAACCTTCGTTTATCCGGCGAACCTATTTCCTATGAACATCTTACCCGCATATCCGAGGAGTCATATCTGCATAGCAAAAGCCGATCGGAATGGTGTGCAAATATATTTGATATGATTGATAGCCTTGAAGAATATCAAAATTTTGTCAAATTTCATGAATTATTGTCTGCTGTAATAACTGTCAATGCCAAATATGTCGAAATTGATGGCTTCAATCCCTCACCGGTGGCTTCGCCGGATTATGGGTTGCTGAAAGAGGCCGTTGAACAGGCCAAAAGTGATTCACTACAATGGGCCAGAAGCAATCTTATCGAAAAATTTATCGAAAAAGGGCGGATATCTCCAGAAGATGGTCGCCGATTCCTCTGCGCCGTGGAAAAATTCCTTGACGATTTCGGTTATGATGGCTCTACCGATCCCATTCCGGATTATTACCGTGAAGTTATGCCGGCGGAAAAATATTGCAATTATCTAAGAGAACATAAATATATATTTGAAACGATTATTAGCAATACTTTGGATTTTTTTAAGGAAAAATTGAAAACAAATCCTACAATTTTGGCTTTAGGTAGCTATTTAATAAATGGTAAATAATATGGAAGGAGAAGAATGCATCCTTCTCAAAGAACAATAAGGGATCTGGTTGACGGGCATTTGGATAGAGCATGTGCGACGGAAATCCTCGCTCATCTGGCGGAGTGTGAATTTTGCCGGGAGTATTTGGATAATTATAAATTATATATTGAATCGGTCAACCAAAGCAAAATTATCGAGCTACCAGCCGGTGTCAAAAATTTCGCCGATGAGTTATATGGCAAAGCCATATTGGGGAAAATTATTCCGCTGACTCATTTTGGCGCCGATACTATTTCAGTCTTATATAATGCCGCCGATGGTTCTGCGCCCCTGCCGGATATTATCAATCTTGCCACTTATTACTCCGAAAATCCGGAACTGGTGATGCGAGTCATGCGCGATCGAAAAAAAGATATCGACTATATCCAACTAATCGGCGCAGAGCCGAATCTGACATCAAATATTTTAGTGCAATTGCCCGACGAAAACAAGGAATTCCTCACCGATGGTCTCGGTCAGGCGATATTGAAGGATATTTCATCAGATAAAATCAGCAACCTCAAATGGCAGATTAAAATGCCGGATGCTTCCTTCTCGCTGTACCCGCTGAAATACGACCCCGACAAAGTCGAATACGAAAAAGAAATAACCCTCGAAACCGATCGACATGATAAAATTAAGGTCACTTTTGCGGGGAAAACCGAGGGGAAACAGATAAATATCAGGATAGTCGAGCTCGACGGTAAATCCGATTTCGGGCGGGTGAGAATATCAGTATCCCAAAATGATAAAACCGACTTACACAGTATCGCCGCCAATGAAATTTTATCATTCAATTTGGTGAAGCCGGACAGTGAAATAAAAATAAGGTTGTTTCAATAAATGGAGCTAAACCCTCACCCCCAACCCCTCTCCCAAACGGGATTGTTGAAAAACCCTACAAATGCGCCGTCAGGAATCCCTTCCTGACGGAATTCCGTAGGGAGAGACTCCCTACGGCGCAGGGCTTGAGACTTTTTCAAC
>JAGVEJ010000051.1 GCA_020058225.1 Candidatus Zixiibacteriota bacterium
ATACCCTCCAGATGACTGACCCAAACTTGTGCACATGTCAGTAGAAAATTGAGGAATTCAGCAAGTTCAGTTGAGTTCTTTTATTATTGCTTCCTCGAAACTTCGTAAAAACGTTAAAAATATTCCGATTTCATCAAACCTTCTGATTTCAGAGCTTTTGCCTCACCTGTCAACCCCTTTAGCCTATTTTCAAAAATATTTGATATTATTCCCCCTGCCACCTTTTGTCCGGCGCCTCCAATGGCGGCTGGACCAATCATCGGATCCAAAGCAATTGACACGATTATATCTTTAGCTAAATCGGGTATCCAATCTGGAAGATTAGATTTCATTTCTTGTGATGAAGGGCCAGCCACCACTATGCCCCGACCATCAATATCTTTAAAGGCGAGCGGGTTCCCCGCGCAATACGCATACGGGCTCAGACCCGGATATTTGCCCGCCAGCGGGTCGGGAGATATCCAGCGGCCGAGGGAAGGATTGTAATATCGCGCGCCGAAATAATAGAGGTTCACGCCTCGCTCCATGTCCAACGGCTTGCCCGTGAATTTGTAGGATTGATTCCAATTTACCTCTTCGCTCACCATATCTCCATAAGCCTTATATTCAAAATATTTGCCAAACACTACTCCATCCTGACGAACCAAAACCCGCGTCGAGCCCAAATGATCCTTTATATAATAATACTGATTCCCCGTCCGATCCACAACCGCTATCTTATCCTCACCCGCATATATATATTTCTTCCGGCTTATCCACCGGCCGTCGCTCTCCATCAGGTTTTTTCCCATCACATTATAATACCGCGTCACCGCCGAATCAGTATAAATACACTCCTCTTCGTCACGCAGACCGATATCCCCCGAAGTATCCGCCTCTTCGACACTTCTGGCGTCAGTCTCAAGCGAACCTCTGATCCCAGCATCATCATAAGGGCTATCCGGATCGATTGGCTCTCCGCATGGCGTCGAATAATGATATATGAGATTCTTATATACCCGATTGCCATTCGGGCCGTAACCATATATCAGATCATCATGCCATTGCCCCATCGGAATCATGATCCGCGTCAGACGATTGAAATAGCTATATCGATAATCATACCCCTTGGCAGAATCCAACCGCAGATTCCCGCTCGGATCGTAGGTGAAAGAATTTATCGATGCGCCCGCTAACCCAGATAGTCTATTGGAGCCGCCGGAATAATTGTATTTAATAGAATCATAATCAGTCAATGTCCGATAAAATTTGACATTGCTGAAATTGCCGTTCCTATCATAGCTGAAAACCTCTTTGGTTTGGGATGCGTTGGGCGGAATCACCCGATACGACTTGGTTAGCCGATCCGCCTTGTCGTACTCATACTTGAAATATAGCGAATCATTTTCAATTTTCGTCTTTTGCCCTGAGATATTGCCATTCTTGTAACCGGTCTGATTCATTGGATTGATCTTATAATAAAGCTTCTGCGAGAATTTATCCCCCGAAACGAATGGGTCGTTAACTCCTGCCAGCCAGCCGCGTGAGTTGTATGTATAATCGACCGTCTGAATGGCATTCCCCAACTTCATCTGCTGGCGCTCATCCCGTTTGGTATAGGCAAAATCCGCATATTTATCGGCGTCGTTGGCTATTCCAATTTGATCAATTCGGCCCCGATCGTCATAAGTATAGCGCACATCTGTCGTATCGGGATATATTATTTTGGTTATTTGGTCGGCCTGATTATACTCGAATTTAAGTACTGCGCTATCGCCCGTGAGTTTCCAAACATAATGATTGGTCGTCCCCGGTTCGACCAGTGAGTCTAATGCGGCCCTATAATAATTTGTTTGGGTAATAAGCCTTCCGCGAGCATCATAATCATATTTCTCCCCATAGCTGAAACCCTCTTCATTAATATATGTCAATGATAGCTCGCCTTGGGAAAGGCTGGATAAATATTGGTCGTAAAAATAGCGAACAATTGGCAAGGGATTATAAATTGTCGAGGCTCCCTTCACCTGCCTGATGCCGGATTTGGTGATTCTGTCGAGAGCGTCGTATTCAAAATATCTCCAGCGTTCATAACCTGAGCTGTCGGTGGTTTTAAGATTGCCGTTGCGCAAGGCGCTGAGGTTACCATTCTTGTCATATTTATAGTAAATAGTGTCATAATCAGGCGACCATTCTTTGGTTAATTGTCCCAATGAATTATGCCAATATTTTACCCGATCCCCTTTTGGCTTGATTACCTGCGTGGAATTTCCGAGATCATCATAATCGAAGTAGGTTAAGAGATTAGTGGTAGCATCGACCTGCTCCCGTCTTAATCTTAACTTTCCGCGAATATCACTGTATTCCTTAACTTGATTTCCTTCCTCATCAATATAGGTCAATCCGAAAATACCGGGGTGTCTGAAATTGAAGCCGAGCGTATCGAGCCTGAGGTCAGTTGCCGTGGTTGTGGTCCCAAAATAATACGTTGAATCAGACGTCGTATCCGGGTAGGATGATTTTGCCGGTCGATCCAGAAAATCATATTTAAACGCGGTCTGGTATCCCAACTGATCTTTTTGGCTGGCAACGCGATTGGCGTAATCATAACTTGTTACAGTTGAATCGTAGGTCCCGTTGGAATGAATAGCATCATGTTGAATGCCTCGCCCAAAACCATCGAACCAAACCCGATCTGTCCTGGAGTAATTTAGATTGTCGGGACGGACAAGTGATTTAACACCGGTCGGATTGCCATCGATGTATGAATCATCATAGTTGTAGCGAACGGAATAAACGGAATCATGCGTGAGCCAGTCATAAGTTGGGGAAAACGAGCTAGGCAAAATTATTCTATCGGCGCGCCAGATATTATCATAGGTAATCCCAGAGAGGTATTGGTTTGGAGCAACATATTTTCTGAGGTCGCCATGCTCATCCACAAATTGATATGAAGTTATGGCGTCGAGTTTTCTGATGCCGACTGTATCGGTTTTGAAACCGGTAGAATCGTAGTGCCAGAACTCAGCTATATTGGGACCAATCGGGTAAAGTATTTTCTCATTCTGATCTTTGGGCACGCAACCGCATGATGCGTAAACGGAAATTATATCGCCGGAAAAGGTACTAAATGTGCCTCTTATGTCCAAATCCGATGATGCACAATCGAGCCAACCAATAACCTCACCATTTTTAGAGATGCTGACCTCATTACAACCATAGTTATCGCAATTTGCCCTTACGAGGGAGAGATGATAATCCACAACCTGATCGAGGATAATTATATCTGATGCTGTCATTTCACTCCTAAATAATGCCTCGGCACGAATCCTCCTTGTACCCCAGACTACAATAGTATCAATGGTAATTATAGTATCCCAGCCAAAGGTCTGATTAGATTTATATTCTATGGTCTTGTAAAATGCAGGACCATTATTATCGAACACTTCTGAAATATGCTGAATTGAGCCGTTATTGAGCAATTTATCATAGACGACTGGATTTACAAGGCTGTCAACGCCGGGGCTTCCGCTATATCCTTTGGGTTTTATGGTTTTCTCATTATAATGATACAGCATCGAGTCGCCCTCCGGTGTTATCTCTTTACGCAGAGCGCCTTCATCCAAGCCACGAAAGGCATTATTTCTGAAGTAGAAGAAGTTCTCAATAATTGTGTCTTTAACTTGGCCTGTTTCTATTACGAATTTTCGTAAAGTCATTGGCTGACCAATATAGCCACTTGAGGCTCCCAACTGATAGAATTGAGTAGATGACTTATCGATCAATGAATTCGCGGGATTAAACACTTTTGTTGAGTCAATAAGATCAGTGGAATAAAATGAGGTCGGGCCCCCTATTGCGTAGTATAAAGTATCAAAATACTTAATCGTTCGATTACCCCAAGGGTCTGTAATTGCCATAGTATCAAGATTGCTAACTCTTTGGTCTGTGGCGCTTCCGTGCCACTTATAGCTATATGCTGTCGTCATCGCGATGCTATCCTTTATAATTGTCTTGCTAAGCAATTGAAAGGTGCAATCATGGCAGGTATCCCACATGTAGTCCGTTTGAACAATTCCTGCAAAAGGATCAGTCTTGTGAATCCCCTTACCGAGAACTTCCTCTTCTGATTCAACAGACCTATTCAGCTTGATATTCCACCCGCGATCTCGCTCTAGGTCATTATATGGGCCGCTTTCTTCATAATGCTGATAAATAAATTGATATCTTTTTATCTGATCTGCCATGGCGCCAAAATGGCTTTCAGAAACTTTCCTCACTGTAATAAATGTATCATTGGGCGAAATTTGACCTGCCATCATTTTATCAATCCAGCTGAGCATTAAACTGTCAAATGAAATAATGGATGTATCAGTTCCGATTGGAATGATTTTCCTGGCGGCTGTAACTACATTTATGAAATATGGGTCTCTTCCCATGAGGTCAAACTCGCTTGACTTTATGCATGGACTCGGACGGGGTTCATCGAAGCAATGGTAATCACAATAATCAACGGAGAGTTGATCAGTATAATACGGATAGGTCGGGTTGGGCGGCCATTGGGTCTCATCATCATTATAATAAGAATAAATTGATTGGCCTCCATCCACAGAATTTATTTTATATATTCTGGAACCGATTAAGTTCATATTTTGGCCCACATTTTTATAAAATGGCGCGCCCAGACTATCAAGACAACGAATGGAGTGGCTGCCATAAGTAGTATCATCGCTATTATATCCTATGCGGCAGTAACAACTATAATAGAATTCAGTTTGCCGGTTTTCAGCGTCTCTAACATAGGTCGCCGTCTTTCGAGTTCCCGGCAGGGAGGCAGCGCAACCATCGCCGAGTCCTATGCTATACCTATTGTGCCCATCAAATGATATATCAAGCGATGAAGACCATGAAAATGATATATCACCTATTTGTATAACTTTAGGTCGCCCTCTGACTGGCATGCCGCCATCAAGATAGCGATATTGGACATCAAATGCATGCCCCATTTGGTCTTCAAATCGTATGGGAAGCAACATGAGCATGGAGTCCGCAGTATATATTCTATCATTCCCGCCATAGTATGCCGCATCAATCCGGGTTTTCCATGTTGGCCTATAGAACTTGAATATCGTTTTCGTGCCATCAGCTTCAAATAGTGTAAATGTCGTATCCAATGAATTTACATATCCCCGCGCCTTATCATCTTTTGAAAATGACCGATATTCACCTTTTAAGACTAAACCCAATAAAGTGTCACTTGAATTCCATTCATCTCGTATGAACTGTCTCACACCTCCTTCTCCCGATAAAATTGAAATCGTACCATAGAAAGGATATCCGGTAAATGTATAACAATTGTGATAGCCATTTGTTAATGCGGCTATATTCTCAGAAAGGGCAGTTGTGCCAGGCGGGGTTGCCCAGGTTATCCACTCATCCTCAAAATTAAGGGTTTGAACCGCTATATCATTTACCGATATTACCCATTCCGGCAGATTGAGAGAATTCATTTGATGGTTTCGATTAGGATCAAGCCGGCGCCAGCCACTGTAACAGGTATGCCCCACCGACCCATTATATGCAATTTTTAGATCCAGATGGATGCCGTTCTGCGTGATCGGAAGATAAAGCAATCGCTGGGTATATATAAGATTACCATTGTAATTATTAATGATTTCACTGCCATCCAGACTGAATGAATTTGACTTCAAATACCCCCGCTCATTGAACATACCGGCCGCATCTTTAATGGTCTGAAGGCTCGGATCCTCATTGCCATAGGCGATTGCGAAAATAACAATGGCTATAATAGCGATAAATAATGTTTTGGTGGCTGATAAACACATAAGTCCTCCTAATAAACTTGAATATATGGTGACATTCTCTTAATATACTATAAATGAGAAGGCCCTTCGAAAGTCCAGATTCCTATGGCACTCACACCCAATAATATTACCAAATGTAAATACCTATTAACTGCCAATTTCAGCAACACAATCATCGACAAGTCTTACTCAACTTATCCTATCGGTAGAGCCGAAAACAATTAAATATAGCCCACGGACGGTATTCAAAACATATATGAACAATTATTCAATGTCAATAGAAATTATGCCTTGATGTTCCACACTTCGAGCAAATTCCACCAGATTTCTAACCCTCTCAAGCAACCGAATTCACTTTGCCGCTTCCCCTGATGAGCGACCATGAGGTCAGGATAAACATTGAAACCATATCTGTAAATTCCAAAGCATAAATGGATCTTTGAATTTTCCACAAAATCATATGGCCAGCAAGTATGAAAATTTCGCAAACAAAAATCGCGAATCGGATTTTATGTATCTCCCGACATAATTCGAGTTGTATGCCAGATAAAATGTTGAGCCGGGTAAAAAGGTGTATCCAAAAAGAAGATTCGCCATATAATAATCTGAATAATCATTCCCTTGCAGAAAGGCCTTTATGAAGATATCTTTGTTGAAATGTAATCCTATTCTCAATAGTCCGTTCCATTGGTTATATGTCCTCGGCCCATGCTGATATTCATATTGGGAAACATGATTTATCGAGGGAATCAGCTCCAGTTTTTCGCCAATGTTCCATGTTATCCCAAAATTGAAATTCTTTTGCCATACAGATACAACATTCCAATAATCAATGTCCTGGCCTTCCTGATAATATGCCGAAACACCCAAATGCCCACCGGGATTTGCCCAAAAAGAGACGCCTGAGGCGTATTTGTTAAAGTATCTATTCTCCCATAGACTCCTCTCAAAACGATAGCTTACGCTCATCCCGATATTTTTTTGAAATGAGAAAGTCAGTGAGGGGGCGACAACCCTCGCCAGCATTAATCCATCATAGTCATGCTGGATGTAATAGCTAACGTACGGGGTGATTTTCTGGATATAATTATTATTTATGTACCAATCATAATTTGATCCAATTTGATCCGCACGATACGAAAAGGGAGTGAAATTCAGATCAACCACTAAAGGATAAATAAAGCCGGCATCAGCGAAAAAATTCTTTTCATAGAATGAATGGTCGTATGAAATGGAAAGGTTATTTCTGTAATATCTCAGCCCGGCAGTACCTTTCCAATCCAGATCATCACAATGCTTCGTTTTGCTTTTGGCGAGCTGTCCATCAAGAGAAAAAGGCCCTCTTTTTATTTTCCAATCAAGCGAATATGTGGCATTATATCTGTCCCTGCCATCAACATAGGTGGTCATTATTCCTATGGAGGATTGTTTCATGATTTCGCGCTCGCATCTGGCAACGAAGTAATCATCTTTATTATTGATGTATAAATTGTTGTCTCTCGCATATAAAACGCCAAAGCCATATTTTCCTTCTTTGCCGGTTGCTCTAATGCCAATATCGGGGTTTTCGATTTTTCTGCTGTAAAAAAGATAGAAAGGGGTCGAAAATATATCGGTTCGCTCAAGGAAAAACGGCCGTTTTTCTTGAAGATAGAATTTGTAGGGCGAAAGATTGATGTAATCTATATCAGCTTCAACCTGCCCAAAATCAGGATTGACGGTTGCATCGACCACAAGACTTGATCCCAAGCCATATTTAATATCGGCTCCAAAATCAACTTTGTTGGTATCTCTGACCCCGGCAAATTTATTATGATTATTGGTAAGATAAGGTGTAATGTCTAATAAAAGATCCCGTCCTATTGAACTAATTCCGACCAATGGCGCCATTTGTTCCAAATCATTATTGTCCGTTTTCCTAAAAGGTACATAACTGTCACCCTCATTTTTTCGCTGTATTAACCTAACAAACTGCACTCTCCAGATTTGTTCCTTTTTTTGGGGAAACCTCAGAGTTTTAAAAGGGATTGCGGCTTCAACCTGCCAGCCAAAGTTTGTCCTCTTGCCGGAAGACATCCATACGCCATCCCAACTGTCATCGTTTTCGTTAACAATCTTAATACCATCGCCCTGAATGCCAAGAGGATTCAGGTCAAAGGTGTAGCATGATCTCTGCTCATTATATGTATCAAGCATCAATTCGATGATATCATCTCCGCCAATATCTTCTCTTCTTTTTAGATTGGCAATTACTTTATCGGGTTCGGAGTCGAAGCATTTTGCCGCAAAATAGAGGTTGTCGGAATCGTATACAAGATAACACAGAGTACTTTCAGTGGCGGCCGATTCCATGTTAGGGAGAGCCTGAGTAAAATTGCCATAGGGTCTGCATTGTGCCCAGCAGGAGTCATTCAAATCGCCATCAATAATTGGCGGGATTGCAGACACAGAAACCGTCACACCAAAGCTATCGAGAGGCAGCTTTAATAATCGCTCCAGGTCTGCATTTTGTTCTGATGCCATTAGGGTATCAGAGAATATTGTCAAAGCCGATAAAACAATAAATATCATCCATCTCATCTTGATTGAACCTCCATCTTGTGACAAATATCATTGTCCTGCATGAACATATTGCTCATTATACAGATTTCTGTAAAGATTATTTTTTTCATAAAGATTGGCATGCGTGCCAATATCAACCACTCTGCCGTCTTCTATCAATACAATATTGTCAGCATTGCTTATAGTCGAAAGCCGATGAGATATTATTATTACCGTCCTATTCTCAAATAACTTCTCTATGGCCTGCTTGACATATTGTTCTGATTGACTATCGAGAGATGAAGTCGCCTCATCAAGAATTAGAATCTTGGGATTTTTTAGAAATACCCTGGCAAGCGCGATTCGTTGTCTTTCACCGCCTGATATGAGCGCTCCACGCTCTCCAATTTTTGTTTGATATTGCTTTGGCAAATTCATAATAAAGTCGTGTGCGTATGCCATTTTTGCCGCATTAATTACTTCTTCTTTCGTAGCATGATGATTCCCGAGCTTAATATTTTCAAGAATGCTATAGCCAAATAAAAATGTCTCCTGCGTTACCAAACCTATGTTTTCACGAAGATATTGCAGCTTAAATTTCCTTATATCATGCCCATCAATAATAATTTCGCCAGACTGGTGATCATAAAAGCGGAATAGCAAGTTGACAATAGAACTTTTTCCCATTCCACTCCGTCCCACAATTGCCGTAATGCTTCCTTCAGGAACCATGAAGCTCACATTATTGAGCACATTGTCTGCATTTTGGTCATAAGCAAATTTAACATTTTTAAATTCGATGCGCCCACCATTAATCAAATAACCCATTTTCCCAAGGTCTCTATTTGCAGGCAGCGACTCTGGAGCCTCATCAAGAAAATTGAATACCCTTTCCGCACAGGCAATTGAATTCTGAATCGAAATATTAATATTTGATATACCGGCAAGAGGAGAAAACAAATAAACCATAAAGGAATTAAATGCTATTAATCCCCCAAGAGTTAATCTTCCATTGATAATTTCAAGAATGCCAACCCATAATAACAGAATCGGACCCAGCGAACTAATTAATCCCGCCGCCGAAGATGCGATATTTCCAAGAAATACTAAATTGAATTCCCCCCTAAGAGCTTCCTTTAGGGTTTTTAGCATACCAATTGTATCGTATATTTCTGCAATAAAGGCTTTGATAACAGCAATTCCTGATAGATGCTCCTGCAGATATTTATATACATTGGCGTAAGCTTCGCGATTATCCAATTGTAGTTTTCGTATTCTTTCGTTGAAAGCGAAAAGAGCAACCAGATATAGCGGCAATAGGATCGTTGCAATCATGGCCAACTTGATATTAAGCCAGTACACCATCACAAGTCCAACGAGAAATGTAAGCACATTACGCAATATTGAAAGAAAAGTGTCTGCAAAAAGACCCTGCACTCCCTCAATGTCACCGCTTATCCTTGATATCAAATAACCAGTCTGCTTTTTATGAATAAAATCAATAGGCATTCGAAGAAGATGCTCATATAATTGTCGCTTCAAGTCATATACAACTCGCAATCGAAAGGCGGTTAGCAAATATCTCTCCATGAGACCTGATAGCATTCGTGCCAGCAATGCTCCGATAAGGGCAAAGCAAATTAATCCGACCAAACGCACTTTTTCAGGAGAGATCAATTTATCAATAATATACATGGTCAAAAGGGGGAGAGGTAGCTGAAGAAGGATTCCCACTGACATCGCCAATCCTGCCAAGATTGCCCGACGTTTATACTTGGTCAGATAAGGCAATAATCTCTTTATGGTATAAAAGGGCTTGCTTTTAGACATCGGCAAATAAAACCTAGACCCTGACAGAATTGGGTTTCTCTGAATAATTCTTACTTATAACAATTAAAAATATTAGATCGCTCTTTCAATGTCAACTACTTCCTATCCTCTGCTTACTAAATCCATATGCATCCAAAACAAATCAGAATGATCTGAAGCCACAATGCTTTCTCAAACATTGTGGCTCCTTTGAAGGATACACGTGACCTTCCATAAATGCTCTGAGACAACAATGAAGGATTATTGAAAGCAAAAAACCTTTGAATAATATATTTATCAAATCCTTATCATTTCATCAAATGCTTGGTGGCGTACAAGCTTGACATCCTTGGTTAGGACATGCGCATCCACTTACAGTGACACATCCTTTATTATTGGTGCAATTAAAATTAAGAAGTGCATCCAATTCTCCCGGAAGTTCAAAAGGCTGAATCAATATTTCCATTCTTATCACCTCCTTTCTCAATAAACTACTGCTGTCTCTACTAAGGCATTTATTCATAATATTATGACATAATAGGAATATGCCTGATGGCAATCTGCTGCCATTATTTATTTCTGCGGCAATCCACAACCAGTCTTTGAAATACAATTAGAGTTAATAATCGAATGCAATTCTCCCGGAAGTTCAAAAGGCTGAATCAATACTTCCATTCATATCACCTCCTTAAATGTTTGTGTTCGCAATATATTCCATACTTCCGACTATTTGTTGCCTGTCTGTAAGACAGAGTCATTTGAATGGATTGATTCCGGCGAAATAACAGATGTGAGATTTCTCTTTTTGCTTTTCCTTTGTTCTTCAATAATGATATTCCTATAAAACATTCGAAGGGTCTCTACCATATGTCCGTCGTCAATCACTGTGCTACAAATAGCGCGCCCCTTATTGCACAACGTATTTAAATTGCAGCCGCCCATACACATGGGGAGAATCCTGCATTGCCGGCAATTATCTCTCTCAAAAGTATCGCGTAGCATCCACTTTGAGAGTATGTGCGTATCAATCACGGCCTGCCCGTCCGCTTTGATAAATCCCACGCGATGCACTTTATCAAATGCAACAGTGCATTTATGAAGATTATTCCAGGGGTCAACTACAAAACGATTTACATAATCGGCCTCGCAATAACCTGCCTTAAGCCAATGCTCAGTTAAAAATAGTTTAAAACCGTGATCCTGTGCCTTTTTTTGAAGGCTTGTTGCAGCAATTGGTTCAGGATTAGGGGGAATTGATGAAATTTTGATGGGCGCCTGCGTATCCCACCAGCGTGGCGGCGGGAATACCTGCCGGAAATAGATTTCTGATTTTGACTTGAGAGATTCCGGTATATATGAAAATAATTCAGGTATCTTATCGAAATTCATACTATCATAGTTGACCCGCAAAATGATAATGGGATTTTCAATAATTTCGCAGAGGTGGCATAAGTTGTTTATTATTTTATAAAAGCTCCCTTTCCCACTTTTCAGTATTCTTCTTTTATCATGCTCGTCTGGGGGACCATCAATTGTAACCTGAAATTGCCTGATTGGCAGTTCTTTCAATTTGCTGACAATTTTGGGAATAAGAAAAAAACCATTTGTTGTGACACCCGATATAAATGTAACATTATGTTTGTCGCACAATTTTCTAAACTCAATCATGAGATATCTTAAAACATCATGTGCCATTAAGGGTTCTCCGCCAAACCATCCCACAATGAAAGCCCTGCATCCAAGTAATTTTTCATTTACCCAACATAACAGAGCATTTTGGGCATCAAGTGACATTTTTCCCTTTTCGGCAATTTCATAGCAATAAGGGCAAGCAAAATTGCACTCCATTGTCGGCATAATTGTCAAATGAAATGTCTCGCTCGAATATCTATTTACGTTTTCGCGAAATTTTAATATCTGAAGCTCATCGATATTGCTTTCAATTACAAATCGAGACCTAATCGCTGTATCAAGCAAACATTGGTCTGTCTCACTGGCAACATCAAATACATTTGGATCTGTTAATAGAAGTTTCACAGATTCATATTGCTCATTTCTGATTTTTACAAACGCTCCCGACATGCCATTGAAGGCCAAATGAGTCCCATCCTCAAGGTCAAATAGGAAATTGAATTGTGATGGTTTTAGATTAGTTGCCATTGAATTCTCCCTCCATCCAAAAATACCAATATTAAATATCCTGTGCTTATTTGCCGGTTAAAATTCTGATCATACCTGTACTTGTCGCCAGTTCGATTTTTGGTCCATCTTTGCCTTGCTTTACAAAACAATATTCTATGGGGTCTTCATCATTAGAACGTTTAATTTCTTTATCCATGCATGAAAATGGGCTGATGATTTCCCCCTCATCAACTTCCTTTTCCATGGTCAAATCAAAGTCCCTCCCAAATGATGGTACAGTCAGAGTAATTTCTCCCAATGTGGATACTGCGCTAAACATTTTGGCGGGAAGATGGGGCAGCGAGATCCATATATCATTTGTGGTGGATACAATGTCTGCTTTTTTAATAATCTCAAAGCCTTCGACTGAGATCGGCGCAGTTGATGTTGTTAGATCAATCTCTTCAGTTCGCCCACCGGTTAGTGATATTTCTCCGGTTGCCGACGCGAAGTCAAGCTCTTGCGAATCTATGCCATTTAGCGTTATCTTTCCACTTCCACTTGTGCATTCAATGGATTCTATATCCAATCCCAAAGGGTCTTTTGGCAGAATGAAAGTCCAAAACACATTACCCGTCTGGCTTTCATTCTTGAATTCTTCTTCAAGAATTAAGACGCCTCCTGTTGAGTTTATTTTTGGGATTAATTCATCTGGATGTTCTAATTCATTTCTTAATGAAACCACAAGATTCTTCTGATCCCCAGATATAATTTCCACATTGCCCCTTCCTGTCACAATTTCAATCGAACGAATACCCTCAAACTCATAGGTCTTAGTAATGTTATCAGCGGCCATTGCCCCTCCAATGATGAATGGCAGTGCGACTGGATAAAGCAATTTTCTCAAGCGCTTCAACAACATTTTTCCTCCATTTTTGAAAATGATTAATGAGCCGCATTAAAATTACATCGCTGAATGATATAGCGCAATCCTTTTTTGAATTCAGCATTTTTTTGACTCCACTTTTTTTCCGGGCCGGCAGGGGGGCCGTTTTTCCCGCCGACCCGGATTGTGACAGGGGCATCAAAAGGAGTCTATGTTTATCATTTTCTTCTTTTTGGCCAGGGGAGAGTGGGGCCAAGTTAAATGCCCGACAACTACCGGGCATCCGCCGAATTAGCGGCCATCCTCCCCGACCTGTTTCACCGCCAGATATTATTCCTCGCCATTTAAGCCTTAGGCTCACAAGTTTTGTCTGGGTCGGGGCGGATTTTATTCCGGTGGCCCCCGTCCCCGACCCAACGTGCTCCCGAAGAAAGAATCCCATATTCATTTATATCTATTTGAAAAGAACCTCAAATTTTTTATCCCTAT
Source organism: Candidatus Zixiibacteriota bacterium (assembly GCA_020058225.1). Lineage (GTDB taxonomy): Bacteria > Zixibacteria > MSB-5A5 > GN15 > PGXB01 > JAGVEJ01. Next base: position 13,648 of record JAGVEJ010000051.1, read on the forward strand.
CTTTATCCCTCATCAGGTAAGGGAGAGCCATTTATCGGCAATGGCTTTCTCCCTTACCCAAACCCTTATTGGAGGATCAATAAGTTGGTAACTTATAATCTTGGATTAATGAGTAATCAATTACTGTGCCGAAATTGAACAGGAGGCAAGAAAATATATAACTTATTGAGGCAAATAATATTACAAGCCTCCGTCGGAATGAATATCTGTGATTGATTTGATTCGACTGCGTAGACTACGCAGTCAAACTCGATAAACTGCGTAGTCTACGCAGTCGGGCTCGAAAAAATGCGTAGTCTACAAGTGCCGGAGGCAGTAAGGAGTGGAATTCTTTATATTATTCTCTTTTCGCCTCGCGAAATGAATGCAAATTATAAAGAATAATATCATCTCGCGATTCCAATTGTTGCCAAAGCCAGTTTTTATGTCGTAGCCCGACCGTGACAAGTATCAGAGAATTTGGATTGTCCATAATAGCCTCATTAATCTTCATTAGAAAATGCTGATCCCATTCTTTCTGTGCTGTCGCAAATTCCGGCAGAAAGAACTCATCAAAAAAATACGAAAGATCAGAGAAATAAAGGTCGAATTCTCTGCCTTGCAAATTTTCGAATCCATTGGTATTGTTTAGAGTTTCTTCCATATTCAGGGCCACTCTATCCCACATTTTATCATAATAATCCGCCAATTGAACCCCAAACTCCGTCGATTTGACGCTATCCCACATCTCTTTTTCTTTTCCTTCCTTTAAATAGCGTGCCACAGGAGATTCTTTTCCGGGTTCGAGTGGAATTACTTTGATGCCATGTTTTTCTGAAAATGGCAAAATTACATCTCGATATTCAGGCAACGGCTTTCCTTGTCCTGATAATTTCTCAGGCGATATTTCCCCGCATATGATATCAGGTGAGATCTCTTTTATTATTTCCTCAAGGCGCTCTATGTATAAACGAAATTTATCACCAGAAAAATGCGCCGTGCCCAATATTAATACATTTGTGGATGCTCTATTACCCATGAAAGACCTCCCAATGAAATTTAATGTAATATCCTTCTATTGTTCGTACCATTTTATAATTAATTGACTTTCGGCGCAATAGAAATATTTTAAAACATGCGGTGTCGGATTTTTATTCCGACACCGTGTTGCGCTTCAACACATACTCCGGCAACAGGAGACGGGCAATGTCCGGATTCCAGTGATTGATGCAATATTTCATGCAGGCCATTGGCCTTCACCGCATTTACTAATGTATTCACTTCCATGTTCACCTCCTTTCAAAAAAATAAAAAGTTCTACGAGCACTTTGGTTGGGCCAAACCAAATTTGCATGTAATCAAACCCTGTGCCAAAATTGAACAGAGAACAACATGAGGTTGTAAGCCCTTGCACTTACATGAATTATGGAAGGATTATAGAAAGATTAAATTGATCTTGAAAAGATTGGCCTGCGGAAATTCCGCAGAGGGATCTTCGACAAGATTAAAGCGTTTTATATAATATCGCACTGTGCCTTCAGATAGTCCCAGTTTCCTTGCGGCTTCGCGACGATTCCATGACGTCTCATTTAAGACCTGAATTAATTTCTCCCGCGTCGTCAGGAAAGGGTTCCCGACGGCGCAGAAACAATAGCCCCGCAGTATGAGTTACCAAAATACGCAAAGAGTACAAAGAAACACAAGCAAGCTTAAGATTTTTAAACAAATTGGCGGCTTTTTTTAGCGGATGAATGAAAAAAACCCAAATCCGATTGACAAATCAATCAAACCACAACCATTTACATCCCTAAGCTGAAAGGCAGCTTTGGCTTCGTAACCCAGAGATGAAGACAACATTTTGGCCACGCCAAATGTTCCTCTCATTGCGCTCCCTTTCTGCTTAAAGTCATATCTGACGCAAGACTGGTCATCCGGAGGTGGCGGAATCAAACAATCTGGGCAGGCTATTCGCCAATCATACCAGCGATATAATATAGCCAATGACAAATATGGATAGAGCCTTCCTTTAGAATCATCCCCATATTCTCCACCCCCAAAGAAAAACAGAACTTGTGGGCCAAAGCCAAAATCATAACGAAAATCATCATGGGGATTGATGAAATTAGCCACCCCCACAGCTCCCAGAGCAAAATTAGGCAGCAGAAAATAACCATAGGAAACATCAAGATGAGCGTTTATGGGATAGCTGCTATTTCGTTCGCCGCCGGTAAAAGCCAATGAGGCTCCGGACATAAAAACCATCCGGCCGCTTTTTGCAGGAAAATCCTTGGAGGAAGTTGGGCTATTTGCAATAAAGAAAATTGTAATGATAAAAGGGAAATATCTTATCATAATCACCTCTGTACTATTCACCTTTTTTCGACATTTGAATTCGACCAATGGGATCGATTACTTTAGCAAAATCATTCCTACCGTTTTTTTAAATTCGCCAGCCTCCATTTTGCAGAAATAAATGCCGCTCGCTATGGTCTCCCCGGCATTATTGTCGCCATTCCAGGTTACCTCATAGCTTCCAGATTCCATCACCGCGTCTGCAAGCGTTCTGACCAGTTGGCCCGCAATATTATAAATAGCAAGGCGCACGTGTGTGGTCATGCTCAGTCCAAATCTTATTTGGGTTGATTGATTAAATGGGTTGGGATAATTCTGGCTCAATTCAAATTTGGTCGGCAGTTGAAAGTCTTTATTGGTTGCCAAAATGGCGCCTTCATAAGTGGCCGCCTCGACCGATATCAGGTTGCTCTGACCGAAAAGATTTAAAACCTCGCCGCTGGTGATGGCATGGCCGCGCTCCATACTGTAAACTAAAGTGCGGGTCGTCCCGTTGACATGAGCATAGTTGATTTCCATTCCGGAAGCTGCCGTGCCCACGGTCGGGTAAACTTCACCTTCGAAAACAAACAGAGCCGCACCAACATTAACTGGCGTCTTCAGGCGAACAGACGTGCCGTCCGAGTAAAATTCCGCTATCAAATCAGAGGCCGACTTGGCCAACGGAAGAGCGTCGCCCACCGTTATGCGAGTCAGGCAAACAAAATCGGCCAACGATAACATAATACCGTCGCCGTTAATATCGGTTGCTGCAATCTGACGTGCCTGGTCAATCACTAAGGCCGGCAATCCATTGATAAAGTAGCTCGCGAAAACTACCGCATCACCGATTTCATTGGCAATTCCGTTCAAGTTAACATCGCCGCGACCGCCACCGCCGAGCGATCTTATAGCCATGGTATCTTCGACAACATAATAGCCGCTTTTGCTTACAACAAAAATCACGGAACCCGTAGTATCAAAACTGTAATCTCCAAAATCCACAATCCCATTGGCATCGGCATAGGCGCCTGCAATATAGTCGCCATTGTAGATAAAGGAGACGAACGCACCTGCGGCGCATACTTTGTCTCCCCATACAGTAACCTTAATATTAGTCTGAACCTTCGCAATAATTTGACTGGGTTGAGGATACACAGACAAGACCTTTGGGCTCTCCCTCCACACCTCAAGCTGGGGATCGCCGAGAAGTATATATGAATATAGAGCCAGTCGCTCAAAATATTCACGCGTCAAATCCTGAGGGATAAGTAGGAGTTCGGCATTGGCTACTGCTTCACCAAGAGGAACGCCGCCACGACTATCAAACAACTCATCGAAAATTTTCTTGTGAAACGGTCTTAATGACCATGCGACTTCCCCGTCCGTTGGACCGATATATCCAACTCCCCCGCCATTAGGATTAAGCATAAAACTTCTTGAAATGGCGGTATCATTTTCAAGATTATTGTTAAAGCATGTGGAATTAAGAAATATGGAATATCGCCCACCTGTGTTCATATTGTCAAAATAGGTAGAATAGAGCCATTGGCGGCAAGAGGGACAGGTGAACCAATTTCTTAATAAGATATTTCCGGAGCCGCCGGAGTGGCCATAGAATACAATGATGCCCTGACCACTTTCCATAGCGCTCTTGATACTTGAACTATCGCCATTATGATACTGCGTAATCGTGAATGAAGGAGGAATTGCGGCCTTTACATTATTTGCATAATCCTGGCCGTCATGATCGTTCATAATGCTGGAACTTATAAGAAGCGCCTTGGTCTCGTATCCATTATGTGAAGGGTCGCCCTTCTGATAGCGCTTTATTTTATTTATTACGGCATAAGCTTCATCAAACGTCCTGCAGGGAATGCGGCCGACATATACTTCGGGGTAATAATCGGCTGTGTCTCCATATATGGTAGTCTCCCCGAGCAGACCGTCACCATCATTATCCCAAGTGCCATCAAGGCAGGCATAATAGAAATCCGAGAGAGTGCTATCGTGGAAGGACTGAAGAAAAGCCGCGGGAACTATGTTGATATCCCCACCAAACAATACCCACCTCGTATAATTATTAAGATATTTGTCCTTTATGTAGTTCCTAATCCTTTCCTGAATAGTCCCTCCGGTATAAGTCATATCAATTTGGTTTCGACCCATTACTTCGACATTTACCCCAAGACATTTTTTGTAATAGGCATAATCTTCAAATGCCATCTGCACCGTGCGAGGACTGAATGGCGATGCCCGGTGTTCTGTACTGAATGGCCATGGCCATCCCCATGGCCATCCCCAGTGTTCTGTTATGATGACCATGGGAATGGAATCCGCAATCCGAGGATTGATTTTAGAAGCGGTAGGTAAAGAAGTGGTATGAATTTCATCCTTATTCTGAACGATTTTTTGTATGTCGTCGATGGTTGAAGGATCAAGCATCTTTGGGAGCGGATTTTGATTAATTCCATCAGTAACAAATTCAAACTCAATAAGCGAATAGAAATAGAGCTCCCTTGATGCTGGAATATATTCAAAGGGATAAACGACTATATCGGAAAGCTGGTGACCTCGCATGTAACCGGCGTACACGAAATCAGCGGCTTTTCCGGGATAGGGCGAAGCAGAGGCATAAATTGCGCTATCCTGCGGTGTGAAAACAGGAGGCTCTTCAGGCGACAGAGGCATTTTTTGTACGGGGTATATATTAAAATATCCCGGAATTTTCTCCTTCTCCGCCCTGATTATCTTGATTCCGGTCACATGAATGTCTGACGGCAGATAATATTTGAATCCTTTTATCGATAATTCCGGATAACCCACCTTGGATGTAGCGAAAGCGTCATTCCCCTCAATTTTTGTATAACCTTCAAAATTGCTAATTGTGAAGTCATTCTTGTTCAATTCAATTTTATATCTATTCAGCGCAGAAGCGCATAGAGGAAAGGTAATGGCGATTACCAATACGGCCGCCAATATTTGTTTAATTCTGTACATATAATC
>JAGVEJ010000037.1 GCA_020058225.1 Candidatus Zixiibacteriota bacterium
ATGAGTTATCAGTCACGCTTGGGGGACTGACAAGACAACAATTTGCGGCTCTATGTCGGTGCGATTATATATTGGATGTCATATAGAAAATGATATAAGTTAGTACAATTAATATTCCTGGGATACAACAAAAGCGCCGATTCACACGCCCCATGAATTGAGGCTGCGAGAATCGGCGCAACCTATAATCGTAATTATGAGGCGGCCTGTCAATCTCTGTTCAATCGAGATGATGCCTGTTGCATTTCAAAAAATCAATCCTCACCGCGGTGTGGGTGGCGCCGGACGCGGAGGAAGCACACGAGGCTCCTCCTTGATTTTCTTTTGCAGATACTCAATTGCCTGCATCAACTGATCATCATACCCCTGCACGCGTCGCTCGGGAAGATTTTCAACCTCGATATCCGGCTGAACTCCGACATTTTCCATCACCCACTCGCCCTTAAGATTATAAATCGTTCCGCCCGGAACTGTATAATATCCCCCATCAAGTAATGACGGGAAGCCTCCGATTCCAACCACGCCGCCCCAGGTGCGTTTGCCCATCAGCGGACCAAGTTTGTTTTCGCGGAAGAAATATGAGAAGAAATCGCCATCACTGCACGAAAACTCATTGCAGAGCGTAATCATGTGAGCTTTTAAACCATCCGGTTCCGGTTCTCTATTGCGCGATGCCCACTGTGATTTGACTTCATTGCGTAGTCTATCCATTATCAGACCGGAAACAAATCCGCCGCCGTTGTATCGTACATCAATAATTAAACCATCGCGCCGACTCTGGTTGTAAAACATCTTCATAAACCGAATCAGTCCGAAAGAACCCATGTCCGGTATATGGATATATCCGATTGTACCATTCGAGACAGAATCGATATATTCTCTTTTATCCTCGACCCAATTGTAATATCTCAGCATTTCCTCGGAGGCAATTGGACGCACCGTGACTTCGCGCGCCCCCTGAAGAGAAGGTTTATCGTTCACCTTCAGCACAATTGATTTGCCGACGGTGTTGGCAGTCATTGAGTATGGATCGATGTTCTCCTTCAATTCATGCCCATCAATGGCGAGAAGATATTCGCCCTCTTTTACATTTACAGTCGGTTCCGTCAGGGGAGAGCGGAGCTGATTGTCCCAATTCTCGCCCTTGAGAATATTAACAATTTTAATGCGGTCGGTTGCTGTCTCATAAATAAAATCGGCGCCCAATAGGCCGATTCTACTTCCAGTAATGTTCGGCATCTCACCCTCGCCAATATAGGTATGTGAACAACATAGCTCGCCCAGCATCTCGCCCAGCAGATATGTAAAATCATAGCGATGCGCTACATAAGGCAACATGCAGGAATAACGATCATGCATTTTATTCCAGTCAACCCCATGAAGGTTTTCATCATAGAAGAAATCGCGTTCCATCCGCCAGACTTCATCGTACATCTGTCGATATTCGGCTGAATGGTCAACCAGCATTTCCATTTTGGAAAGGTCGAGACGCGTATCCTCAAATTCTGCCTTTTTTCCAGCGATGCCGATGATGAAATATTCTTTCCCTTTGCTGATGATCATTTTTTCCTTATTGGCCGATAGGGTATAATTTGCAATATCCTCGGCGAATTCAGAATCTTTCTTTTCTTTTATATCGTACTTATGAAGCGTATTTTCGCCTTTCCCGATACTTCCCTCAAGACCGGAGATAGGATATGACATATAAAATACGTTCCCCGAAATAGCCGTCAATCCGCCATAATTGCCGGCTGGTAAATCGAATGCCACCTGACGGTCATATATACCGTCAAAATCTATTTTAACTTCAACCGCCTTGGGAGTCTCTTCGTCTTTTTTCTCATCCTTCTTACTTTCTTTTCCCTTGGATTTTTCTCCATCGGTTTTGATTTCGACTTCATCGTTCTTTGGTTCGAAAGGAGATTTCTCGTCTGCCGAAAGAAGAACAAGATACAGGTTGGTGATAGAAGTATTTATATATTGAAATTCATAGTCGCTTAGCACCGGATTGAAATTTCGCTCTGAAAGAAAATAAAGATATTTGCCATCGGGATCAAAAATCGGGTAGTAATCATTGGTATATCCGGGCGTAACCTGATGCACTCTCTTGTCCATGAATGAATAAATAAATATGGCAGAGATAGTATTATCGAGGTCTTTCATATACGCCAAATATTTGCTGTCCGGCGACCATGAATATCTGCGGATATCATTGCGTTTTGCTTTATCAATCTGGATTTGCTTTTTCGAATCCATATCATAGTAGTACAGGTTGAGATTTTTGTCGGAGAAGGCGAGTTTTTTGCTGTCCGGCGACCATTCCGGATTGAATTTTTTGCAGTTGCCATCGGTAGTTAGTTGGAGTTTTTCTTTCCCATCATTTGAGATAAGATAAATTTCATCTTCACCTGTGCTATCTGATATAAAGGTAATCCATTTCCCATCTGGCGACCAGACTGGAGCGCTTTCTCGTGAATCTCCAAGATTGGTGAGGTTGCGCGTATCTCCTTCTTTTGCCGGTGCTGTAAATATATCGCCGCGGGCGGCAAAAATTGCCCTCTTCCCATCTGGAGAAATATCAAATTCCTGAGTTTTATCGGCGACCTTCGCAAATTCCGGTCTGATTGTATGACGATCGCTGATTAAATCAACCTTCACCTGTCGCACTGTTTCAGATGTAAGCTCTAATAGGTAGATGAATCCGCCATTTTCAAATGCGATGGCATCAACGCCAAGACTTGGCCAGCGGACATCATATTCAGTGAATTTGGTTATTTGTTTGGTCGTCTTATCATTCATATCGTAGCAATATAGATTCAAGGTGCCGGTGCGATCGGAGTTGAAATAAATTTTGCTTCCATACCACATTGGCAAATTATCAGTACCGATCCAATCGGTGATTTTCTCTGATTTATTATTTTTCAAATCATAGATCCATACATCCTGTGCCATACCGCCTTTGTACCTTTTCCATGTGCGGAAATCGCGATAAATGGGGCAGTATGCAACTTTTGACTCGTCGGGAGAGAAGCTGGTAAAACCGGCGACTTCCATTGGAAGCGGTTCGGCTAATCCGCCTAATGTATCAACTAAATATACCTGGCCATCCCACCATGTCATTGATTCCTTGCGAGATCGAAATAACACTTTGTCACCCTTTTTATTCCAGCCGATTACCACATTCTCCGGGCCGAATCTTTCACTGGTATTCTGTATCCCTGGATGGAATGATAATTTCTTGGGCTGTCCGCCCGTAATAGGTATAACATATACGGCCATGTCGCCATCATACTGCCCCGTAAATGCTATTTTTCCGCCATCCGGCGAGAACCTCGGAAATACCTCAATCCCTTCGTAGCTGGTTAGTCTTGACGCTTGGCCACCTTCACGGGGAGCGGTATAAATATCGCATCCATAAGAAAAGGCGACTTTATCTTTGCTGACATGCGGGAACCGAAGCAGGCGAGCTTCTTCGGCATTGGCCGCTAATCCCAAGATTAATACCCCCATGAGCGCGGTTAGCAATAGTTTCCTCATAAAAACTCCGATTTTTAAAGAATTCCCAATTCTATTATCACTTAATTTATTGATTACGGGAAATAGGGCAAGGAAGTTCGAAATTTATTTTCAATATAATAAAAATAATGAAAGGGGGGTAGAGGTGGGATATGGGATGCGCCCAGATATATCCTGCCTTAAATATAATAAATGCATCCAATTCAATTCTTCAAGAATTGAATCATCCTATCGCAATATTCATTTAATAATTGCAATTCCGCTTCTGATGGAATAAGACGTACCTTATATATTTCTTCAAACACCTTCAATTTCAATCCGGTCAATCGTTCCGCCACCAGTTTTGGCCCTTCGCCGCTCCAGCCATAAGAGCCAAATATAGCCGCCTTTTTTCCAATACTGCTTACTGTCGAAAAAAGATTTACTATATCCCAAATCGGTTTGACTGCATCTCCATTAAATGTCGGCGTTCCGATAACAACCGCCTTGCTCGCTTCGATTTTATCGCGTACTTGTTCATGGTCGCATTCGCTTGCATCAATTAGCGCCGTATTAAATCCATTTTGCTTCATTTTCTCACCAATCTTTTCCGCCAAAACTTTGGTGTTGTCATAATTAGATGCATAAATAATCGAAACAAGATTGGCCGAAGCGGTTTTATCGGCAATCCATTCCTTATATTTATCAATATATTCTTTAGCGGTTTCTCCAATTATCGGACCGTGCGATGGCGCTATTATTTTGATCTCAAGGGCATCCAGTTTGGGGAGATTTTTGCGGATATAGGAGCTAAACGGCCGCATGATGGCATCCCAATAGTAATGGAATTGGCGGTTGTATTCATCATTGCTCTTACCCATAAAAATTGATTCTTCTGCCAGATGAGCGGCGAATCCATCACAAGAAAATAAAATTTCATCGCCAGAAAGGAATTCCATCATCGTATCCGGCCAGTGCATGTAAGGCATAATTTTGAAGGTAAGAGCTCTACCTCCAAGGTCAAGAATCTCATTATCCTTGACTCCCCTGATTGGAATTTCCGTATTTATCACATTTTTGACAAACGGGACCGCCGATGCAGAGCAAATTATTTCTATATTGGGATTTTCTTTTATTAATGCCATAATCGCCCCACTGTGATCTGGCTCTGTATGATTGATAATTAAATAGCTGATATTCTGAATCGGAACAATCTCCCTGATATTATTTAGAAATTCTTCTGTGAACCCTTTTTTAACAGTATCAATAATAGCGACTTTTTCTCCCTTAACCAAGTAAGCATTATAGGTTGTGCCATGTTTTAGGTTCATTATAATATCGAATTTCTTGAGATTGCTATCTTTAACCCCAACCCAATATGCGTTATTTGTGATTTTTATTGCGCTCATATTTATTCCTCAATAAATTATAAGGGTTTGATAAATCAAACCCCTACGATTCTGTCTATAAATTAAACCAAATTTCGCAACCAGTCAAACCACTTGTCGAGCCCAGCCCCGGTGCGGCATGATGTTTCAAATATTTTCAAATTCCCATTTATCTGAAGGGCATTTTTTTTCACTCTATCCATATCAAAATCCGATAACCCCAATAAATCAATTTTGTTTATCACAATTATCCCCGCCCGTCTAAACATTGCAGGATATTTAAGCGGTTTGTCATCACCTTCAGTAGCGCTTATAAGCGCCACTTTCATGTCCTCGCCCAAATCGTAGCTTGATGGACAAACCAGATTGCCAACATTTTCTATAAAAAGCAATTTTACCTTATCAAGATTCATTTCATTCAATGCCTGTGCGACCATTTTGGCATCGAGATGGCAGGCCCCGCCGGTGACTATCGGCTTGACCATATTTCCACCGGCCTTTATCAATCGGTTGGCATCATTTTCGGTCTGAACATCTCCTGCAATCAGCGCCATGTTTATTTTATCTTTAAGCTCCGATAATGTTTTTTCCAGCAGTGATGTTTTCCCCGATCCGGGAGAACTGACTAAATTCAGAGATATGATATTTTTTTCTTTCATTCGCTTTCTTATTTCCGCGGCGATTTTATCATTTTCAGATAGGACTTTCTCCTCAATTTCAATTTTCTGTGTCATCAATGGATAATACTCCCATTTCAATTAATTTTCATTTGGATAATATACGAAGGCGATGGCAATCTTGTCAAAAAATGCCTGCGGTAAATTCCGATGGCAATATTTATTGAAGCCTCGCCATACAATTATTCTGTCTCCAAATATACAATATCCAGCTCTTCACCCTGTTTTAATTCGATATCGCCTGAAAAGCAATTTGGACAAACGAAAATAAATTCCGCTACTTCAAAATTGCGCTTGCAGGAGCGACAGATCCCCCTGGCTGGAATTTCTTCTATCTTCAGCTTTGCACCGGCCAGAGGGGTTTCGGTTGTGATTGCCTCAAAGGAAAACTCCAGAGCGGAGGGATTGACGCCGGATATGACGCCAATACGTATGCCAATCGATTTCACTGCCGCTATATTTCTGCGCTCGATTTCCCGAAGAGTAATATCAACAATCGATTCTGCGATTCTCAATTCATGCATTTATATTTTCTGTCTGCCATGAAAGTATTTGCTCAGTAACTTTCAATATTAATTCCTCAAGACCGCCCTTGACGTCCGAAGTTAATTCTCCCCCGATAGTATATGGGTCGGTCACTTCAATAGCAAATATCTTAATTTCTCTCGGAAAATCAAGCTGTAGTTCTTCAGCCAGTTTTATCATTTCAGGGAAGCCGGCGTAATGAGGCGATGGCGCCAGCACCTGGCCCAAATCATCTGTATCCAATGTAAGCGCTGTTCCGGCCGGTTTTCCCCCAAGAGTCTGATAAAACTGCTCATAGGCCTGTTGAGCCTTGGGAGTCGCCATGCCGTCACTTGCATTCAGCCGTGCCAATGGCGCTACGGCATAGACGCCGCTTTCGGGACCCTCTTCAAATCCTTTCCATCCGACATCTTTCAAATAGCAGAATTTGATATAGCTCCATGATTCTACATGTTCGGCAATATGTTTAAGATAATCCTGAGGCTTGAATTTCAAGAATTCCCAAAATAATTCTATAAATAGAATAACCTTGACTTAAATAACAAGTAAAAGTATGATTATACGCCGGTTATGAAAAATATAAGCCCGCCAATATCATCCCAGTTATCCTTACGGAATAGTGTATTTATGTTTCGGGAGGACTATGTCCATGGAATATAAGCCGGACTTAGCCGGCGATTTTGATCAGCTGGGGAGAAAATATTACAAGGATCTCCAGCGACGCAATATTGTTCGTTTGGTATTGACCTATTTTGCACCGCTGGTTATTCTGATTATCTATTTCAACATAGAGTACAATGCCATTTTAAGGGAGGGAAAGAGGTTGCACTTGGAGTCGATTGCAGAAAATCAATCCAAGACGCTGGACTTATTCCTATCTGAAAGACTGGTGAATTTGTCCAATCTCGTTGATAATCCCAAATTTACAATTCCGCCGCCTTCCGATACAATGGAGATTTATCTTGAACATTTGAAAAGAAACAGCGATGCCTTTGTTGATATTGGCTTCTTTGATCCTTCTGGAGTACAGGCCGCATATGCCGGACCTTATCCATTATTGGAAAAAAGGAATTATGGCAATGAGGAATGGTATAAAAATCTTAAAAGCGGTCAGGATCGTTTTATCATTACGGATATTTATCTGGGGTTTCGCCAAAAACCGCATTTTACTATTGCCGTAAGTCGCATTATTGACGGGCAGTTTGTTATTCTTAGGGCAACATTGGAACCTGACAGAATTTATGAGTATATAACTTCGCTTGAAGGTGCAAGCGAGATTTATACCTCTATTGTCAATCCGGATGGATTATATCAATTGGTTACTCCGCATATCGGCACCCTCCTGGAAAGTTCATCAATAGTCCCTCCTCAGGAACCGCGGCTTGGCACGGATAAAGTCAAAATCAAGGGTAGAGATTTCGTTTACTCTTATTCGTGGCTTTCAAGAGCCCGTTGGGCTCTAATCGCACAATGGAGTGAATCACGTAATGAATCATTTTTTTCTGGTTTTAGACTCCAGATGTTTCTAATCTCACTCATTGTAATGTTGGGAATTCTTATAGTTATAGTCTTTAGGGCACGAAAATTGGTACGAATGCAAATCGAATCTGACCAAGCCAAAGCCCAACTCGAACATGCGGCCAGATTGGCCTCCATCGGCGAGTTGGCCGCCGGTATTGCGCATGAAATTAATAATCCGCTTGCTGTTATTAATGAAGAAGCCGGATTAATGAAAGACTTGATGGACCCCCAATTTAAGACTGACACTACCTTTGATGATTTGAAACCACATATTGATTCGATTCATGAATCAGTATTTCGATGTCGTGATATTACCCGCAAACTTCTTTTTTTCGTTCGTAAGACCGATGTCACTTTCAAGCCTCATGATATTCATGCCATGATTGATGGCGTGGTTGATGGTTTTCTTGGTCGGGAAATGGCCGTCAGCAATATTAAAATTGTCAAAAATTATGGCGCCAATATCCCGGAATTGACTACTGATGTTCATCAGTTACAGCAAGTTATATTAAATATTATGAATAATGCTGTTGATGCCATCTCTGGCCCGGGTCAGATAAAAATAGGCACTACCCATGAAAATCATGAAATCCGTATTGCCATCTCCGATACGGGCAAAGGGATGAATCCTGACCAGATGAGCAGAATATTTCATCCTTTTTATACAACCAAAGGGGTGGGGAAGGGAACCGGATTGGGGCTTTCGGTTAGCTATGGCATAGTCAAAAATCTGGGTGGGAAGATAGTTGTGGAAAGTAGTCTTGGCAAAGGAAGCACCTTTATTTTGGTGTTCCCAAAGGATTGAGCAAATTTATATAAGCAGATAGGCAAATTTTGCCCTTTGCGCATTTTTTAGAATTAAGATATATTAAGCCGGTGTCAAACATAATGTATGGATATGGAGGAAGACAAATATGGCGGATAAAATTAGACTTCTAATTGTTGATGATGAAGTGAAATTCCTCGATTCAATCGCCCAACGTTTGGAAATGCGTGGTCTCGATGTTACCAAAGCCACCAATGGAGAAGAAGCTCTAAAAGCCGCCTCTGTTGCCCAGTTTGATCTGGGGCTTCTTGACCTGAAAATGCCAGGGATGGATGGCAAGCAGGTTCTTGAAATATTAAAAAAGACACATAAGTTTATTGAAGTTATTATTCTTACAGGACATGGTTCTTTGGATTCAGCCGTGGAATGCACCAAACTGGGAGCGTTTAATTACCTTCCCAAGCCATACGAAATCGAGAAACTCCTTGAAATTCTCAAAGATGCTTATGAAGCCCGAATGAGGAAAAAATTTGAGTTGGATATGTCTCGGATGGAAAAAATAGGGCAATTGGCAATGGGCAATTCCGCACTCGGAGTTTTAAGGGCCTTAAGAGAATTAGATAATGAAGAAAAATAGCCGTTTATTGAATCATGGAATTGAAATAAGTTCAATTATAACATTCAAATTAAAAATTTCTCTAAAAATACCTTGCGAATAAAACGGTATCCTCTATATTAATACGAAATATTATGATGGTTTTGGTTAATAAGAGCCTTATTAGTGAAAAATTTCACATGCAGATTCAGTCTTTTTTCCCATTTTAGGAGGCAACGATGCATATGATATCCAGAAAAATTTGCCCTGTTTCTCCTGATAAATGGAAGGCTATTACCTTGCTTTTCATTTTTGCGGTATTAGTACTTCCATCGATTACTCTGGCCGCCAGCGGCGGCAAGCCGGCCACCAAAATATATAATGTGGCCGATACCCGCGGTATGGAACCTGGACTCTCCAAGTGGATTGCAGATATTTATAACAACAATCTCTGGCTTTTTGGAACTTTGATTGTCGTAATGATGGGCGGCATGGGCCTAATAATTGGACTTGGCATGGATAAACTGGTTGCCCTGTTGGGAATAAATCTTGGCAAACTTGACCATCACGAATAAACCGGAAAATTTTCGCTAAGGGTTTTAATATATGGAAATCTTCAATGTATATCTTCCCATCGCCGGCATGGATTTCAATATCCTTCTGCTTTTGCTTATAGGAACAACCGTTGGCGTCTGCGGCGGATTCTTTGGAATTGGTGGGGCTTGGATTGTCACACCGGCGTTAAATATCTTTGGTTTTCCTATGCCTTATGCCATCGGGACTGACCTTGCCCACATGGGCGGTAAATCTATTGTTTCAACCATTCGTCATGGCAAATTTGGAAATGTCGATGTTAGATTAGCCGTTTCCATGATTATAGGCACAACCGTTGGCATGGAGCTGGGGGCCAAATTAGTCATTTGGCTGGAGCAAATGGGTCTCGCCGAATCGGTGATTAGAAAAATTTATGTCGTATTTCTCTTTTTGATAGGAAGCTATGTCCTATATGATTATTTGTCGCATGTGAGACGCCAGAAAAAAGCGGCTAAAGCCGGCGAGCCCAAAGAAGAGAGCGGACAGACACTGGCCCAAAAACTTAATAGGATTAATATTCCTCCGATGATTCATTTCAAAACCTCCGGCGTTCGATGCTCGCTTTGGCTTCCGGTTCTGGTTGGGTTTGT
Source organism: Candidatus Zixiibacteriota bacterium (assembly GCA_020058225.1). Classification (GTDB taxonomy): domain Bacteria; phylum Zixibacteria; class MSB-5A5; order GN15; family PGXB01; genus JAGVEJ01. Next base: position 10,152 of record JAGVEJ010000037.1, read on the forward strand.
CACTGGCGTGGTTGCCAGTGTTCTCGGTGTTGGCGGCGGATTTATTAGGATGCCTGCTTTAATTTATCTTGTCGGTTGTCCTACTCTTGTGGCGGTTGGCACTGATTTATTCGAAGTAATGATTACCGGAGCTTATGGAGCTTTTACTTATGGCGTAAAAGGGAGAGTTGACCTCCTTGCCGCGATGTACATGTTATTGGGAGCCGCTATCGGCGCCCAGCTTGGGACGATTGCGGTCAAATACGTCCGCGGGTATTCGATTCGCCTGCTTTTTGCGATTACTATTTTTATCGCCTGTGCCTCAGTTTTACTGAAACAGCTTGAATTGCAGACCCCATCCTCAATTCTAATTCTTACCGCCGGTATTGCCATCAGCACGGTGATTATCACGCTTCTTGTTAGAGGGGTAATGAAAGAAAAAGCCGCTATACGCTCCTCATCAAAGCCATTACTATAAGGAGGGGAAGATGAAAAAATTAATATATATCATCGGTCTCTTGCTGATCTCTCTGACTTTCTTATCATGTGGGAAAACCCCTAAAATTTTTCAGGGAACCGTAACCGCTTATGATTCTTCTTCTAAAATCTTAGCCGTGAAAAATGAAAAATCACCCTATGATGAACTAAGCTTTTCTCTCCATGATGCCGATGTTGGCGGCGAGCCCGCTATTGGCGATTTGGTAAGGCTATCCTATCTCGAAGAAGCTGGAAAATTGGCCGTGCTTCGGGTGATGAATCTTGGCCATCAATCGGAATTGAAAAAGAAGTAATATTTGCGGGCATAAAATTATATTGAACTGAGGGCGGTTTTACGAACCGCCCCTATGATAATAAAGCAAACAGCTGGGTTTGTCGCTTATTCCCCTAAAAATTTTCCATTCTCCCCTCGAGAAAGGCTTTTGCAAAAATTTCCGGCGATTTGTCTGAATCCATAAGCATGTCCATCTGCCGGGCACACAGTGTCAATCGTCCCAATTCTATTAATCGCGATGCTATATAATCCCGCTCATATTTCTCTAATCGCCCAACAAGGATATCGTCGCGGCATTGCACTTTGAAATTAAGCGCCTCTAATACGGCGCTTAGAAATTTACAACGACGCTGACGCCTTGTTTCGTTGGCCGCGCCCCCCTCAAATCGAAAATGAATATAATTCTTATTGATACTTTTTCCGCAATATGTGTCCACGGTATTAAAATGATATCCCGCTTTGGTGCTGAAATTCATATATTTATCGGAAATAATCGCAAATGATATCCGCCCAACTCCCTTTGCCTCTGGCGGAGGTCCGGCCAAACCTTCACCCATGACGGACACAAATCCTTTAGCAGATATGGCGCGTGGTTTGTCCCAAATTATTCGCTGGTCAAGCAATCCGTTCAGAAAGGCCTTCATTGGAATTGATAGGACATCATTTATATCCAACCCTTGCGATAAATTGGCCTCATCAATTATGCCTCCACCGACATTCAAAATGAGTAATTCATAAGGGAGTTTGCCCTTTAGCCTAAGCGTATCCGGCTGATTTAACGCCACCCTGTCACCTAAATAGAACATCTCTTCAAAAACCTTTTCGTGTACATACCGGGTAATATCATGTAGCGATTTGCAGAACAATGGCGCAAATTCAGTCGAGGCTGTATCTATTAGATGGAGCGGGGTTACCGATTCAGCAATTTGATGTAATTTCCGAATAGCGGGTGAACTCCGAAGTACCGTTGGCTTTGCGGGAAGGTTGTCAATATCAATAATTCGGCCGTCATATATTTTTAATGACGATGCGTCCACTGTTATCGTGCGTCCGTTATAAAGGGTATTGAAAGCGCCATGCAATCCAACTATCGTCGGAATGCCAAATTCGCGCGCCAGTATTCCCATGTGTCCTATTGGCGACCCCTCGTCTGTAATTATGGCGGCGCAATGGCCCATAACTTGCGCATATTTTGGGGAAGAATGCTTTGCAACCAGAATGCCTCCCTCGGGAAATCTCTCCAAATCGCCATCATTTTGAATCTGATAGACGGCGCCGACGCCTATTCCCGCGCATGCTGTTGAGCCGCCAACGATTATCGGCTCAATTTCCGTTTCAAATTGTTGCGGTTTCTTTGTCTCCTCCGACTTTAATCCTCCCATAGGGCGGCATTGCATGATATACAACTGTCCGGTCGTATCAATCACATATTCAATGTCTTGAGCTGTGCCGAAATGCCGCTCAATATTGCGCGCCGCCTGACATAGATTGCGTATTTGTTGAGGTGTCAATGGTGTCAATAATGAATGTCCAATTTCATTCTCTTTGCCGGGAGTAACAACCAATTCCTCAGTTCTTTTTTTAATTGTCTGAGCTGGATTTGTTAGGCCGATTGTGATACTGATAATTATTTTATCCTCAGCCGGATTTTCGAAACTTCTTGAAAATATCACCCCGCTGAATTGAGGTTCAATCATTTTTAGGATGCCAACCGCCATCTGAGCGTCTTCCGAAGTCAAGCCATATTTCATTCGATATTGCATCGGCCCAATCCCAAAGGCGCTGGCCAAAACCCACCGATATGATTCAAATAGCCATCCTTTACCGACATTCAGCTCCGTATAGAATAACCCCGCATGCGAGGCCGCTTTATCCTCGGCAACTCCGCTACTTCTGACCGCCACCAGCGCATCATCACCGCCGATTATTTCACTAAAGGCCTTTTCCATTCCTTTCTCAAGTTCGGGAGGCATAAGCGAAGAAATCATGATTTGCTGAATTTCGCGGCAGGCAGACGCTGTCACCCGCGGGCCGGAGGTTTCAAGTAATTCCTCAAGCTTTTCTGTTTTGTTGCGAAGCTCACCTTGATTCAGAAATCGATTGAAGGCAACAGTTGTTATGGCAAAGCCTTCCGGTACCACCATTCCCAGTACATTTTTCACCTCGCCCAGATTGGCCATCTTAGCGCCAACAAGAAGAGTATCGTCTGCTTTAATATGTGATAAAGGCATTATCATCGATCCGGTAAGTGATTCTCTCTGAATAGGCATTCCCGATTCAACAATTTTTTTTATCCGTCTAAGAGAATCATACAGGTCGCTATATTTGCCGGGCGCCAGTTGATCCAAACTTTTAACCATCATAAAGACATCCATCACCGCACGATGAATTCGCTCAGCAATGAGGTTAAAAGAGAATGCCACTTTGCCCGATAAGCGGTCTTCAACTTCAGATATCAATTGCAGGGTTGAATCATTAAGCGTAAGAATTTCGCGGAAATTTTCATACATCATCTGAACTCTTTGAGAGGTAAGACGGGATTTTTCCTCTTTCCGGGCGCTTCGTGTCACGCCAGTGAATATTGATTTCAATTTGCTGAAAGCTTTTTTCTTCATACCGCTAATCGGAATATTTGTAGAAGCGGATCCATCAATGGTGGATTCGCCCTAATTCTATCTACCCTATAACATACTCAATTACATACTTAATTGATATAAAAAGCACGCAGGCCGCCAATAATCCTTTGATCAATTTTGCCGGCATAAATCTCTGAAGACGGGCGCCGATATACATCCCCATCGCGCCGCCAATACCAAACAATGCTCCCAAGAACCAATCAGGAGTTATAGCCAATTGCGTATGGGAATAAAATGGCGAAATCACAGCATAAATTATCACTCCTGCAATAGATGACAAGAAGGTACCCATCAATGCCGCGCCCGCTACGGTATGCACCGGCAGGCGAAACATAGTAACCAAAAATGGCGCAATAATTGCTCCGCCGCCAATGCCATAAGTTCCACCGATAACTCCAACAATCAGGCTCAGCATGAACAACCAGAATGTGGAAGCGTAATAGGGCGTGCCATTGAACTCATATCCGATTCTTTTGAGATTAAATTCGAGCGGGGTAATATGGAATTGCCCCCCCAGTACCGCCTTTTTGCTGTCATTTGCTTTCTTAAACATATCAAGTAATAGGCGTAATCCAATGTAAAATAGCACCGCCGCCGCAAAAAGTTTGAATGCCCGCGCATCCGGCAGATATTTGATTCTGATAATTGCGCCAAGAAACAGCCCGGGCAAAGTACCGATTATTATTGTCCATGTTAATGGCCAAACCATTCGACCTTCTTTATAGTAACGATATACCCCACTTGGGATGGCAATGATATTATAAAGCAGATTAGTTGGGCTGACAGCCGGACTGGCAAACCCCAGAAAACTCACCTGAAACGGCAAAATTAAGACTGCCCCCGAAACGCCGCCTGTCGAAGTTAAACTCGATATTGAAAATGCCACCAGCGATGGCAGCCACCAGTATGTATCAACACCGCTTATGGGGAAATGTATCATCCTTTATCCAACCTCATTTGTCTTTAATTTTAACCAATATTCTGGATTAATGCGCCAAAATCAAGTTTTTTCCGGAATATAAGAACAGGAGGAAATGTCTCTTTCATCGCCGAAGGGATAAATAGTTTGACAAGCTTTTGCAAAAGGGATATAATTCAATCAACCCTCAAATAAAGGGTAGTATTTTGGCTGAGGATTGCGTAATTGATTGCAATGGATAAAGAAAGATTAAAAGCTTTGCTTAAGCCGGTTGAATCAGACCTGTTGGCTTTTGACAAAGGTCTTGCCTCGGCTCTTACCGGCGATTCACCGCTAATATCATCCATCGCCCAACATTTGATTCGAAGTCGTGGTAAACGTATCCGACCCTCTATTCTATTTTTGACCGCGCGGGCCGCCAAATATCACACCGAGCAAACCATCAATGGTTCGCTGGCTATTGAGCTGATACATACCGCCACCTTGCTTCATGATGATGTAGTCGATAATGCCGATATGCGGCGCGGCATGGAAAGCACCAATTTTAAGTGGACCAATCTTGTAGCCGTACTTATGGGAGATTATCTATTTGCTAAAGCCTTTCGATTGATGGTCGCCACCGGTTCCATGGATTTAGTCGAGGCCATTTCTCAGGCAACCGAGCGAGTTTCCGTGGGCGAACTACGACAGGTGGAAGAGACCTCGAACTTTGACCTTTCCGAGGAAGAATATCTAAAAATAATCGCTGATAAGACCGCTTCGCTTTTCTCCGTATCTTGCGCCGCAGGCCCAATTTTGGCCAGACAGAATGGGGAAATTCGTGACCGCTTTGCCTTTTTCGGTGAGCAGATTGGGGTAGCCTTTCAGATTGCCGATGATTTGCTTGATTTTATCGGCGATGCCAAAGTCACCGGCAAGGAACCTGGAAATGATATGGTTACCGGCAAGATTACGCTTCCGCTAATTTATGCTCTGCGTCATGGCGACCGGGGAAAAAGCAACGAAATTCTCCAACTTTTGGGGAATGGAATCGGCAAGGGGGGATTCCAGAAGGTTTTGCAATATGTGCAGGAATCCGGCGGTATTGATTATGCCTATAAAAGGGCTAATCAAATTGCGAAGGAGGGGCTTGCCATCGTTGATGGATTGGGCAAGTCTGATTATTACGAATCACTTTTGGGAATGGTTGATTTTTCAATATCTCGCGCCGGATGATTTAAAAATGGCCGGTCAATTAATTAAGCGAGCATCGCTAAGTCTTGTATAATAATCAAATGTTCGGAATATCAAGTATATCTTTTGACTTCTTGACCGGTCACCCTTTTTTGACGGCGCTAATTTTTGTTTTTTTAATTTTATTTGCTGTTTATCTTTATCAAAGAACCAATCCTCCTCTTTCAAAAAGATTGAATTATTTTTTAACATCACTAAGGATAATTGCCATTCTTGCTCTTTTCCTGGCCCTATTTGAACCAGTTGTTTCTTATACCAGGGAATATGAGCGAAAACCCGCCCTGACCTTGCTAATTGACAATTCCAAATCGATGGATTTAATCGAAAAAGGACAATCAAGATTTGAAAGAGCAGATGTGTTAATTTCCTCCAATAGGTTCAAGGAGATATCCGATAAATTTGAAGTTAGGAAAAAATATTTTTCTGGTTCTTTGGCTACAAAGCAGGATGTACCGGATAGAGAAAAAACCGCAATTGGAGAAATTTTAAACGCTCAGGCCGAAAAAGAAATCGCTTCTCCCGCTGAGTATTGGCTTTTGATTTCGGATGGAATATCTAACAGTGGGGAATCACCCATTTCTGCAAGCGGCAAGATTAAGTCCCCTGTTTATGTCATTGGCGTTGGCAGTAATGAGGCGGAAAGAGATATTTCCATATCAAGCATTGATTATAATCCGGTTGTATTTTCGGGCAAGCCAACCGAGTTGACGGTTCATCTTGAGTGGTCAGGGATGAAGGATGACTCCAGTGTCATTGAAATAAGGAGCGGTGAAAAGATAGTTGGGAAAAAATCATTGCGATTGCCGGCAGGTCTTTTGAAACAAGAAGAAAAATTGAATTTCACGCCGGAAAAGCCCGGTCAACAGACATTTCAGGTTAATATTCCGGCAATGCCCAATGAGATTTCATTGGAAAATAATCATCGCGCTTTTTCGATGACAGTATTAAAAAGCAAACTGAAAGTACTTCTTACGGCTGATCATTTGGACTGGGAGTATGCCTTCTTGAATAGATTTCTTCTTAATTCCGCCAATATTGAATTAACCCAGGTTGTATCCAAAAAAGGGGGAGGTTATCTTTCTGCGGTATTCCCATCCCGACAGGAAGAATTAAACCAATATGATCTGGTAATTCTGTATGATATTAGTATCCCCCCTTATAAATCCAAGGCCGAGTTATTACGTTCTTTTCTTATGGATAAGGGAGGGGGACTATTTGTCTTGATGGGGGAGAATTATTTGAATTCAGGCTACCCCCGATGGTTGGATGATTATTTGCCTTTTGTTTCAACCGGTAAAAATAAGATTAGATATTCCAAATTTAATGGGAAACCTGTTGAGAATTATCTTTTTCATCCTGCGGTGAGATTATCCGATGACCGCCGGAATATCAGACAGGGTTGGGAGACTCTGCCACCCTTTGAGATTATTGTTCCGACTGATTCGGTAATTCCAAATTCCGAGATTTTGGTTTTATCAGGTCTGACCACCGAGAGAGGAGAGCTACCTGTACTTGGGCTGAGAAATTTCGGACTTGGAAAAGTTTTGGCGGCAACATCATCGCCATTCTGGCACTGGATGTTTTTCGATTATGGTTTTGGCGGCGAGGGGAAAGAGTATGGAGTCTTATTTAATGGTATTGTCAATTGGCTGGCGCTGAAGGAAGAGACTGACCCTATTAAGATATTTCCGGGTAAAAATATATACACCAGAGGGGAAAAAATCAGTTTCTCGGCCTCGGTTTATGATTTGAGTTTTCGCCCAATCGCGGGCGCAAGCGGCCTAGTACAATTGATCAATGCGGAAAATGGCGATACAATATCAACGCCGCTTTCTGAAGTCGGCGACGGCAAGTATCACGCCGAGTTTGGCCTTACACCGCCGGATCGATATAAGTATGTCGGCAGAATTGAAAAAGATGGGAAGAAACTTCGTGAGAATGCCGGCGAAATAATGGTTGAATCATTTTCGATTGAGGAATATCAGCGTCAACCTGATTTTAATGCGCTGTCCTCGATATCGCAAATAACCGGCGGAGCCTTTTCGCATATCGATGACGCCGACAATCTCCTTTCGAAGTTGAAGGGCGATCCGATTGCGGTTTTTGACCAGCGGGAGATTATTATTTGGAATAAATTTTGGTTGCTGGCCATTTTTATTTTGTCATTATCCATCGAATGGCTGATCCGGAAGCGATATCAGTTAATATAGCGCTGATGGCTCAAAAACGAACCCATTGCAAAAGCGGGTAACCAAATATCTTTGAAGGGCTTAGAAAAATTGGGTTCGTTTTTTAAATTCTCCTGTGGTTCTATTAGGCGTTTTATTGTAAGTGGACATAGTTGTATCCTCCTATTTATTGGCCTCAGGTCGGATTTACCATCGAGTTTGTAGTGATTTTGTGTGGTGGGGGGGTGGGGTAAAGGCGTGTCGGGTCACCGCTTGATCCCGACGCCGTCGGGATTGCGCTAAAGACCCGACACAACATTAATTGGACATTGCGGGCACATCGATGAAAACCCACCCGCAGGAGCTTGTTGAAAAAGTGTATGTTATGGCAATTGTGCAGAATTTATGTTCATAGCCGTACCCTTACCTGTCATTCCGTGCTTTGACACGGAATCCAGAAGGCAGTGACTGTTTTGCACTTATGCTTCCATTTTCTGGGTTCCCGTCCGTCTGAGCCGGACCTAATGGCTTGCGCGGGAATGACATTTCATGCGCTTTATTGCCTAAACGAAATAAGGGCGCACGTCATGCGCCCCTACTAAAAAGAAAAAGTAGTTTCGACCTACAATCTCGTTTTGAGGGGCGTAGGGGTTTTGATTTATCAAACCTTATGTGTGGGATTGGGCGAGGGTTTGATAAATCCCGCCTGGGTGTAATTCTTCACAGTTTCGGTAACAATATTTTATGAAGTAGTACACTGGGGCGGACCTTGATGGCAAACCCCTACGGGTTATGTGTCAGTTCACCGCTCGGCAAGGCCTCGCTAAGGAACTGACACAACACAAAAAAATACAAAGAAAGGCGGGAGGGGCAGATGTGGATCCCGACAGGGTGTCGGGACCGCGCACGTTTTTGGGATTATGACACAGCCTCTCGAGTCCAGCATGACACTTTCCGTGTTTTGGCGCTTAAGAATATGCATTTTCCCATTGAATGGGGTTTTTTCGACAAGACCTTTGGGAGTGTTGAAAAACCCTCATTAATAGGTAAAAGTATATTTTTGAGCAATGGAACGCCGGAACTGTCTTGCTGGACTCGATCCAGCATCCAGAAATCA
>JAGVEJ010000027.1 GCA_020058225.1 Candidatus Zixiibacteriota bacterium
TCTAATTTCGCCCAATTTGGCAATGATTGATCCTTCGGTGCGATCGGCGGGATGTGCTTTCACCCAGCGAGAAAATTCCTCTAGGCCCTCATGACGAATTTCTGGAGGCAAAAAAGTTTCCGGCCAGTTTTTTCCCAAGACTTCTTCCCTTTTATATCCGGTCAAGCGCTCCAATTCGGCATTAAAGATGACTATTTTTGCATTGGCATCAAGACAGACGATTAGACTATTAGAGGTATCAAGAATGGAACCAATAAAGCTTCTTTCATACTCCAATTCTCCAATTATATTCTGCAACTCGGTTATATCAATCGCCATTCCCATAACGGCATAAACCTTGCCGGTATGGTCGTGAAGGGGCCAAAGGTTGGTATTGAAACAATATTTTTTCCCGCCAAATTCCACCTCAATTTCAGATATGTTCGCCTTTCCCGAATCATAAATCAACCTGATGTATTGAAGACGCTTCTCTACTATGTCAGGCGGGAAAATATCCGAAATATTTTTGCCTATATAATCTCCCCCCTTCAACCCAACTTGCTCCATTGCGGTAGAATTCATAAATAAAAATTCGCCATCCCGGTCAATCATAAATATCGCTTCTTGAGCCCCCTCAATCAAATTACGGTATTTCTCTTCGCTGATAATCAATCTCGACGTAACAATTTTGCGCCGATAATTTACCACCAAGAGCCCAATCACCAGAAGACACAATAGCGCCGCCAAAACTATGAAAGTCATGTTGAACATTCTGCTCAGTTCCTCCAGATTGAAAATATATCTGGAGCCGAATCTTTCCGGTTTAATATCGGTTTTTGTTCATACGCCAGCATAATCTGAACCACCGAAATTGCTGATATCCATGGATTACAGGAATATAAAAAAAGTAAGGCAGATATTCTTCCATATAAACAATATTCGATTTGCATATATAATGAATTTAATCCATTTTACTTCATTGTCAACTTCTGTGAATCAAAGTTAAGCCTACCGACATTTTAACTCGGGCCATAAATACCCCTTGGCCAACCGGCGATCATATGTCTATCAAAATCAAAAGAAAGACCCGGCGGCAAAATATTTTGCCGCCGGGCCTTTATACTAAATCAAATAGGAGGATGTCATTTCAACATTACTTCAACAAAACCATCTTTTTTGTTGCCGTGAATTGGCCGGCCGTAATTCGATAGAAATAAACACCCGAAGCGTATCTGCCGGCATCCCATTCAATTCTATAATAGCCGGCTTCACCCTTTCCATTCCAAGTTTCAACCTTTTGTCCAAGAACATTATATACATCAAGCTCCCAATCGGATGCCGATGGTAGCGCAAATTCAATAATTGTTATTGGGTTGAATGGATTGGGATAATTTTGGGCCAGACTAAAGGCTACCGGTAACTGGAAGTCATTGTTGGTTTTCAGGACAGCCCCATTATAATCAGAGGCATCGATTGAAACCAGCTTGCCCGCCCCTTCAATCTGAAGGATATCGCCCGTTGAAATTGCCATCCCCTTCTTCATGCTGTAAACCAGCACTCTGGTCATACCGTCTGCCTGACCATATTTTAATTCCATCTCCCGGCAATTTTCCGAAAGTGTCGGCGTAATTTCCCCATCAAATATAAAGAGAGCGGCGCCAATTGATGTATTTGTTTCGACTCTTACTTTGTTACCATCGGAATGGAATTTGGCATAAATCCCCGGGCCTGGCTTGGCCAAAGGAGCGACATCACCGATAATCACCCTTATCAGATAAACAAGGTCAGCTACCGAAAGTATTACTCCATCACCATTAACTTCGGAAGCGGCAATCTGACCCTCGACATTTACCGTAAATGCGTTAAGGCCTGCAATAAAGTAATTAGTTAAGACCACCGCATCGCCAATTTCATACGGAATTCCATTTAGATTAATATCACCGCGGGCGTCAATACTATCGGCACAGACTATGTCAATGCCGCCATCCACAAAATCAACACATCTAATGGGAGCCGGTTTATCGGGACCGCCGCCAACCAGACAGATGTCGGGAGCGCCATAATATCCGGGTAATTCATAATTATAATCGGTTATTTCATTATAAGTAAAATCGTAAACGCCGCGCGAGACGAAGGTAGTATCGCCGAATTTCGATGCCACCGCATTATCACCGCAGTCAAACCAGTAGAATCTGATCGGGACATATTGACACTCAAAAGTGCGGTCGTTGGAGACAAGGAAATCGATCGAGGCCAGCGTTCCGGCCCGATCATCCAAGTAACAAGATGGATGGTAGGCGCCGTTATTGGTTTCTGCCATCGCCACAATACGAAGCATGCCTGAGGGGCAGGCATTGCCGCAATTTCCAAAAGCGCCAAAGCGGTAAGTAAAGTACTCCCATCCGCAATCCTCAAGCAGAGCCCCGATCATTACTATTCCCGGATTGAGGGCGCTATTATCATAGGAAATCAAGAAATCAAATCCGCCAATTGGTTTGCCGGAACCGTTGAGGAAGATATCAACCATTTGGTGATGTCCCTGTAAAGCATTATGAACCTTCTCAACCTGAACATGGATACATTCATCAAGCTGAACATCAACACATACCGTATCAACATCAGTTGCTCCGCAATTATCAGTAGCGCTTATGATAACACAATATCTTCCGCTTGAATCTGCGGGAATGCAAATCTGCCCGTTGGCCGGATCGTATGAGCCTTCGGGGATTATCGTCATGCTCGAAAGATTATTATCATCATCATGGATTTCAACTTCAAAGCAAAGCGTGTCGGCATAATCAAAATATATCGTAAAATCAGGAGGTCCCTGAACAACCGGCGGAGAATTAAGATTGACGTTTATTGAGACCGTGTCGCGGTCTTTGGCGCCGCAGGCATCAGTGGCTTCAATAACGAATTGATAATTTCCTTCTGCAGGCGGCGTAAAACAGAGATTATTACCATTCAATAACCCCAATCCGCTCACCAGAAGGCAACTGCTTAAATTGCCATCAACATCACTGCATGATATCGGCCAGCAAATCTGCGATGGCGCGCACTGGGAAATATTCTGATCAAGTCCAGCATTGGCCACCGGCGCCGCATTGATATCGAATCTGACAAAGAAGGAATCAAGGCAAAATGCGCCGCATTGGTCAAGACATTTTACGATCACTTTGCGGAATTCATCCACAGTAGGGGTATAAATCCAATTGCCGCCAACCAGTGAACCAGGACCGTTGACTATCTCACAATGATCAAAATTGCTATTGGGGTCAGTAGCGGAAACCGGCAGACTTACTTGTGTTGGTGTGCATTGGAGGAAATTACTTGTATCCGGCGGCATATTGCATACCGGCGGGGAATTCAGAGTTACTGTAATAGCGACAGTATCGCGCCCCTTGGCATTGCAGGCATCGGTCGCCTCAAGAATGAATGTGTAAATACCATTGACGGTTGGAGTAAAGCATATATTGGTACCATTGTATGTTCCCTGACTGCCCGCAAGAAGGGCACAAGAAGTAAGATTGCCATCGATGTCACTACAGGATGCCGGCCAGCAAATCTGCGCAGGAGTGCACTGGAATACTGCTTTATCAACTCCAGCGCTTGCCGTTGGCGCATGATTAGAATTAATCGTGACATTGATAGTATCATAATCAATCAGGCCGCATCCGTCCGTCACCTTGGCAATGATACTAAAAGTCCCGGCGGCGGTCGGTGTAAGGCAGACTTTATTCAAAGCAGTGTCAATTGTTCCGATTCCATTAACCAACCCCTCCAAAGTGATATTATTGTCGGGGTCGGAAACGGTATAGTTAAAACAGACCTGCTGGAAAGAGCATTGGAATATGGTTGTATCATTTCCAAAGGCAATTGTCGGCGCCTGATTAAGATTGAAAACAACGGTGAAACTATCTTCACAATAGGCGCCGCAGGAGTCTTCGCATCTAATAGCAATATTTGCGGTTTGGTCATAAGTCGGTGTATAGCACCAGTTACCATTCACAAGCGAGCCCGGTCCGGACATTATCATACATCGTTTGAAATTGCCATTGGCATCAGTGGCTGATACAGGGAGACATACTTGTGTCGGATTGCACTGGAATATGGAAGTATCATTGGGAATATGGCATATCGGCGGTTCATTAATCGTGACCGTAATTACCGCTGTATCACGAGCTGTTGCCTTTGTGGGACAGGCATCGGTCGCCTCAATAATAAATGTATAAACGCCGCTGGCAGTCGGCGTAAAGCAGATATTGGTGCCATCATAAGCTCCAAGTCCAGAAACTAGCAGACAGCTTACAAGATTGCCGTCAATATCGCTGCATCCTGCCGGCCAGCAAATCTGGGTGGGAACGCTCAAGAAGATGCTTTGATCCGGTCCCGCATTGGCCACCGGCGGATGGTTGATATTTATATTCACACTCATGGTATCATAATATGCTATGCCGCAGGCATCAGTTACCTTTGCAATGAAGGCATATACGCCTGAAGTAGCGGGCGTGAAGCAGACCTTATTTTGGGCAGTATCGATGGTTCCGGAACCGCCGACCAATTGCTCCAATGCGGCATTATTATCGGGATCACTGATAGAATATGGTATGCAAATCTGCTGACTGCCGCACTGGAAAATGGTGGTATCATTTCCAAAAGCAATTGCCGGCGATTGATTGACGTCGAAAGTAACAGTGAAATCATCCTGACAATAGGCGCCGCAGGAATCTTCACACTTAACAGTCACGGTAACTACCTGATCGGAAGTTGGAGTATAACACCAATTACCGTTCGATAAGGAACCGGGACCTGTTACAATCTGGCACTGCTTATAATTCCCGTTGACATCAGTGGCCGAAACCGGCAAACAGACCTGTGTGGGTATGCACTGGAAGAAGGAAGTGTCATTGGGCAGATGGCAGACCGGCGCTGTATTAATGACGACATTAATAATTGCAGTATCTCTATCCTTAGCGCCGCAGGCATCAGTGGCTTCAAGTATAAATGTATAGGCGCCACCGGCAGTTGGAGTAAAGCAGATATTACCGCCGCTATAGGCGCCGACTCCGGAAACAAGGGCACAATCAGTTAAATTGCCATCGATATCATTACATGATACCGGCCAGCAAATTTGAGTCGATGTGCATTGGAACAAGCTTTGATCCTGACCAGCGTCCGCAAGCGGTGCGTTGTTAAGGCTAATTGTTACATTTATGGTATCATAATCTATCAAACCGCATCCATCGGTTGCTTTTATAATAAATTGGTAATTGCCGGTCGATGGGGGAGTGAAACAAACTTTATTAAGAACGGTATCTATTGAGCCTGAGCCGCCGGATAACTCTTCAAGGGTGATATTATTATCAGGATCCGAGACCGTATATCCAAAACAGAGCGATCCGCTGGAGCAAAGGAACATGGTTGTATCATTGCCGAAACTGATTGATGGCGGATCGTTAGAATTAACATTATATGCAAGTGAAACCGTATCCGCGGCGCCACAGGAATCAGATACTTTTGCGGAAACCGTATAATTCCCGGCGGCACCGGCTGTGAAACACCATTGCCCTGTAGAACTAACGGCGCCATCGCCGGATAATTTTGTCCATGTGAGATTTCCGCCATTGACGTCGCTTGCGGCGAATTGATAGCAGACCTGTGTCTCGTTACAAATAAAGGTATCAACCGGACTGGTCGGATTAACAGCCACAGGATTGGCATTGATTGTAACATCGGTTACCAATTGACATGTATCCGAGCCGCAATCAGTTTCCGCAATTACGGTGAGCACATAATGTCCGGATGTATCGGCAGTAAAGCAAACCTGACCGGCGCCATAGGAGCCGATAGGGCTGACAGAAACAACAGCGCCTTCTCCCACCACACCAATCGGAATACATATAGGACCTGCTTGACAAATAAATTTAGTCTGAGTTCCCTGACAATCAAGCTGAGCCGCCTCACCAATATCAACAACAAATGATAACTGGCAGGTATCAGCGCCGCATGACGCTGAAGCAATAGCCGTTATATTGTAAGTTCCCGAAGTGTCGGCATTAAAGCATATCTGGCCATTGGAATAGGTTCCAAACGAAATTGATATGCTTGCCGAAGATGGTGAAAAGCTTAGAGACTGACAAACCGTTCCGGGTTCGCAAAGTGAAACCTGTATAGGGTTGGTCGGGCAATTGATGGATGCAAATTCGCCAAAGGTAACGCCGACAACAACGGTATCCGCATCAGAAGCGCCGCAAGAATCGGCTATGCCAACAATTATCTGATAACTACCGGTAGTCGTTGGCGTGAAGCATACTCTATTGTTGGCCGTGTCAATTGTGCCATAACCGGAAATCATGGTTTCAGAAAGACGCGATAATCCCTGAGGATCTGAAACTGTATATGATAAACATATCTGCTGAGGCAGACAAAGGAACAAGCTGGAGTCATTGCCAAATGCAATCGAAGGCGCACCATTAATGGTGGCATTTACAACAACGGTATCTCTGCCTTTGGCTCCGCAGGCATCGGTGGCTTCAAGAATAAATGTATAAGAGCCGCTTCCGGTTGGTGTAAAGCAGATATTACTTCCATTGTATGTCCCAATACCGGAAATTAGGGCGCAATTACTCAAGTTGCCATCTATGTCATTACATGATGCCGGCCAGCATATCTGGGCAGGAGCGCACTGGAATACATTCTGGTCGGCTCCGGCATTTGCCGTTGGCGGAGAATTGAGCGCTATCGTAATTACAGCAGTATCGCGATCCTTTGCTCCACAAGCATCGGTGGCTTCAAGAATGAATGTATAACTACCGCTTGCCGTCGGTGTAAAGCAGATATTCGTGCCATTATATGTTCCCGTTCCGGATACAAGAGCGCAGGATGACAGGTTGCCATCGGGATCACTGCATGACGCCGGCCAGCAAACTTGAGTTGGCGTGCATTGGGATAAATTCTGGTCCGCTCCGGCATTAGCCACCGGGGCCGAGTTGATATCAAAATTGACAAAGAAAGAATCAACACAAAATGTACCGCACTGGTCAAGACATTTAATGACTACCTTTCTAAATTCATCGCCGCCTGGCGTATAAACCCAGTTCCCGCCAATGAGTGAACCCGGGCCGCTTAATATTTGGCATCCGCTTAAGTTGCCATCGGGATCAGTTGCGCCTACCGGCAGACTGACCTGTGTCGGTGAACACTGGGAGAAATTATTCGTATCCGGCGGCATATTGCATACCGGGGATGAATTTATGGTAACAGCAATCACTACGGTATCGCGTCCATTGGCACCGCAAGCATCGGTGGCTTCAAGGATGAATGTATAAGCTCCACTTCCGGTCGGTGTAAAGCAGATATTACTTCCATTATATGTCCCATCACCGGAAATTAGAGCGCAATTACTTAGGTTGCCGTTTATATCGTTACACGATACCGGCCAGCATATTTGAGCTGGCGTGCATTGGAATATATTCTGATCGGAACCGGCATTGGCCGTAGGAGGTGTATTTGTGGCTACCGTGATAATAGCCGTATCGCGATCCGTCGCACCGCAAGCATCAGTAGCCTCCAAAATAAATGTATAACTTCCGGCCGCCGTTGGAGTGAAACAGATATTTGTTCCGTTATATGAGCCCTGACCAGAGACCAATGTGCAATTACTCAAATTACCATCAGGGTCACTGCAGGATGCCAGCCAACAAATTTGAGTAGGGGTACATTGGAATAAGGTCTGGTCGGAACCGGCATTGGCGACTGGAGCAGAATTGATATCGAAGCTAACAAAAAACGAATCAATACAATAGGCGCCGCACTGGTCGAGGCATTTAATCACAACTTTTCGGAATTCATCACCCGATGGAGTATAAATCCAATTTCCTCCAATCAGCGATCCGGGTCCGGTGATAATTTCACAATGGTCAAAATTGCCATTGGGATCGCTCGCTCCAACAGGAAGGCTAACCTGCGCCGGTGAACACTGAGAGAAATTATTCGTATCGGGCGGCATATTGCAGATAGGCGGGGAATTTAACGTTACCGTTACCCGCGCCGTATCGCGCCCTTTGGCGCCGCAAGCGTCGGTGGCTTCAAGAATGAAAGTATAAGTGCCGCTGCCGACCGGGGTAAAGCAGATATTTGAGCCATTATAGGTTCCTGTTCCAGAGATAAGAGCGCATGTCGACAGATTTCCATCAATATCACTGCAGGATACGGGCCAACAAATCTGAGTCGGCGTGCATTGGAATATTGTTTGATCAGAACCGGCATTGGCGGTCGGGGCTTGATTGATACTTACAGTCACATTTATTGTATCATAATCAATCGCTCCGCAGGCATCAGTCACACGGGCGATGATTGAATATGTCCCTGCGCCTGTTGGAGTGAAGCATATTTTATTAAGGGTTGTATCTATTGTTCCCTGGCCGCTGATTAATTGTTCAAGGGTGGCATTGTTTTCAGGATCAGATACCGTATAAGATACACATATCGATTGAGGCGCACACTGAGACACAGAGGAATCATTCCCAAATGCGATTGCCGGCGCCTGATTAATATCAAAACTTACACTAAACTGATCCTCACAATAGGCGCCACAGGAATCGGTGCATCTTATGGTCACATTAACGGTTTGATCCGCTGAGGGAGTATAGCGCCAATTTCCGCCGGTCAACGTGCCAGGGCCGGAAACTATCTGGCAATTCATCAGATTGCCATTCACATCAGATGCGGAATATGGCAAGGATACCTGAGTAGGTGTACATTGGAAGAACGATGTATCATTCGGCGCCGAGCATACAGGCGAAGAATTCATTGAAACATTTATAATAGAGGTATCTCTATCTTTGGCGCCGCAGACATCGGTCGCTTCCAGAATAAAGGTATATGTTCCACCGGTAGTGGGAGTAAAACAAATATTGGTGCCGTTATAATTACCAGTTCCGGCAATCAATGCACAGCTGGAGAGATTACCGTCAAGATCACTGCATCCCGCCGGCCAGCATATCTGTTGACTGCCGCAAAGGAATAAAGTGGAATCTCTTCCGGCATCGGCGACCGGCGGACGATTAATCGAATAATATATCACGACAGTGTCATAATCTATAACGCCGCAACTATCAATGGCCTTCAGCACAAATTCATAATTCATAGTGCCGGTTGGCGTAAAACAGATTTGACTGCCGGTATATGTTCCTGGGCCGCTAATCAACTGGCAGGATTGCAGATTGCCATCGGGATCACTACAACCGGCAGGCCAACAAATCTGAGCAATAGTGCATTGAGAAATGGTTTGGTCGCTTCCGGCATTAGCCACCGGAGGATTGTTGCCGCACATTTCAATCATATATGGATTATTTTGCGGATCAAATGACGGTGAAGATACTGTCGCCTGTCCATCTGAAGCGGTTATATAATAATCCAAATTATTCCTGCAATTTAATTCGCTTGCCGACACGGTTGCGCAGAAAGTACTATCTCCAGGCGAAGCGGTCATTGATACCGAAGTATAACTTAACTGTCCGGTCACACGATAAAAGAGAGTTACCGTCAAATCACCCGTGGGAGTATCGAGATCAGTAACATAAGCGCAAATATTGATATTATTGTGATCTGGCTGGCAGGTATCTTCAAATGCAATAGTCGAAGCAGTTCTAACTATTACCGGGGCCGCTAATTCCTGGCAAGTAGCCGTATCGCATGGAGAGCAAACCGTGCCATTCCAATAGCATACTATAGAGGCATGATAATCGCCATTTTGGATGGTATCAAGGCTGTTGTAACAAATATAATAGCGACTGCATAGACGTTGCTTAATTCTCGCATAAAGAGAATCCAACTCGGCGCCAGTTGGGGCATAATCCCAATACCCACCCGTTCCATTGGCAAAGGCCTGCAACGCCTCCGGATTATACCAGGTATTATCGATTGGCCCAAGGTTGAATGTATAAATTGGAATTCCGGCGCCAGTGGCCAAATTGCATATTAAGGCGGAATCATCAGAATATTTGTGATCATCAACCCCATCCGGCGGCGGATAACATGATTTACTTCTATTTTCAAGTCCATCGGTGAAGGCTATAACCGCCTTACTTCCCAATTCGGTCTTGGTAAGATCAACACCCTTATAAATGCCGTCATAACAAGCGGTATAACCATTGGCTGTGAGAGCGTTAATGGCGTTATGAAGGGTTGTTTTATTGCTTGTAAACGGGGTTATCGTTCCTATGCAATTGGAATATGGTACAATTGCCACGCGATCATACGGATCCATATTATTAACAAACTGATGCATTGCCGATTTGGCCGAATCGAGTTTGTGATTATCAGCCATGCTTCCACTGACATCCACAACAAGACAAACGGAAGTGATACATGAATCAATGCTTAATTGCTGAATTGTGAAAGAATCAATTGTAATTCCATCCTGTTTGACACAGAAACTATCGGCGGTCATTCCCGACATCGGATTTCCGTTTTGATCAAGGACATCGACATACATGCAAATCAGGGGGAATTGAGAACAATCGAGCCCTGAAATACCAACCGAGTTGACGGTTGGGCATAGAAAAAGCGGAAGCGGTGGAGGAGTTGGATTAATATCCTCATACGGCGCAAGGCCGCTACTATCTTCAATGATAGTTGGGTCATCGGGCGGCCCGATAACATAATCGGCATAAACAGATGCCGACAAAAGAAACAGCATAACGCTCCAAAGAATTAGCCCTTTTCTCATGACTTTTGTTCTCCCACGGTAATATTAATAAATATTTTTTTCATGTTTTACTGCCATCTTTTAGGCACAGCTGGCAAGAATAATCAACTTTGAATCCCCATCAAGGAAATTGCAATGAATATATATTAATCTTGAATATGTTGCATGGCGAGAATTTTTGCCAATGCCAGCACATTATCAATCTTACTGTCAACCTCCACTTTTAATAAAAGGCAAGTATTTTTCAAGTAATATGGTTATGATATGGCTTGTACTATCCAATGTTATTAATAATTTTGCCTTATCACTTAATTAAATTAAACAAATGTCTAATCTAATCAACCAAAAACCCAAACATCGTACTGTGCTCTGAGCTAAACCTAACCTTGTAGCATAGGAAGGTAGCCTATGCTAATTTACATTTTCGTTTTAATTATGTCAAGAGAAATTTTCAGGAAACTTATTGTACAGTCGAAAGATAGGGAAAATATTCTATTAACGAAGAATATTGATAGAACTCGACCTTGGGGTCATAAACATTTACTATTTATTATTGATAGATTTCTGGGAAAAAACACCAATTTTTCAATAAAAAAACCCGATGGAACCCCTATTTCCATCGGGTCAAGCATTCCCCCTTTTTCGAAATTTCGGCGGCGATTATGTCCGATTTGTTTGATTTAATTGCAATTGATGTGCCGATTTCGTTTTCGTCAGAATTTTGGCTATTAAACCAATATTTTGGAGCTATTTATTGCCGGTTTTGGCCAATTCTGACGCTTTGATTCTAAGAGATGTCGTAAAAAGGCGACAAAAGGGTAGGTTTTTTGTCGTAAAAATACGACAAGGGGGGGGATGGGGATATCATATTGTCACCTAAACATAAATAAAATCGCCCGGCAGAGTCTAATTCTGCCGGGCTGTTATGAGGATAACCCACCTCAAATATCTCTCTCTATCAATTCCTACCTATTTTAGCAAAACCATCCTCTTTGTATCGGTTAAATCACCGGCGGTTAGACGATATAGATAAACGCCGCTGGCCACTGCCTGACCATCATCCGATCGACTGTTCCAGACTACGATATGGTCGCCCGCTTCATAATAGCCATCAGCAACGGTCGCTACCCGCTGACCGGAAATATTGAATACCTCAACCTTCACTTCTGAGGCTGTCGGTAATGTAAACGATATTTCAGTCGAGGGATTGAATGGGTTCGGATAGTTCTGCGCCAACACAAATGAACCCGCTATCATATCACCAGTGTCATTCTTATACATGACATTCGGCGTTCCAAGAGGGATAACGCCGGCCGATATCTTCACACCCATGTGCATCTTTCTCAGATTGATATAGGCGGCATAATAGGCCGCATCACCGCCA
>JAGVEJ010000122.1 GCA_020058225.1 Candidatus Zixiibacteriota bacterium
GAAAGGGAGTGTTGAAAAAGTCCCATTAATGGGAAAGCACATATTCTTAAGCGCCAAGACCCTGAAAGTGTCATGCTGGACTCGATCCAGCATCCAGAATGTAGTTACATAAGTGCAAGTCAGCTACTGTTTTCTGGTTCCCGTGTCAAAGCACGGGATGACAGGTCGGGGAGCTGGGATGAACATGAACGATGCACTTTGCCATAACATGCACTTTTTCAACAAGCCCGTTGGGGAATGTTGAAAAACCCAATTATGTCGTACGAGTGCGTTTTTATTGCATAAGCGAAATGAGGCCGTATGCCATACGCCCCACGGAATTATTGCAATATTTCGGTCAGGATATCCACCGCCGGCGGACTGACGGCGCGCAGAACAACAGGTAAGAAGCGTCAGGAGAGACTCCGGATGCCGCTTGAAAACAAGCTCAAAGATTGGCGGGGTTTGTCAGACTCTTTTCATAAAGATATTATTTAACCGGCACTAAGGATTTTGGTTTGGATAAAACATCCTGCAATACTCTCCCCAGTTGCTGTGCTTTGTACGGTTTGCAGATCATACCTGAAAAGCCATACTTGGCATATTCCGACATAATCGGATCATTAGAATACCCGCTGGAAACGATGGCCTTAATATTTGGGTCAATCTGTCGCAGGATGGCGATAGTTTCTTTGCCGCCCAGCCCGCCCGGTACAGTTAAATCCATTATTAATGCATCAAAGGGCTTAGGAGTATTCATGGCCGCCTGATATAGCTCTATGGCTGAACCGCCGTCTCTGGCCACTCCCACCTGATATCCAAGCTTGGTTAGAGCCATGGAAGCCGCTGTTAGAATACCCTCGTCGTCATCCATAATAATTATCTTTCCTGCTCCCGGGGTAAGCCTTTCGGAGTCTTTTGCCGTTTCGGCAATTTTGGCTTCGGAAGCTGGAAAATAAAGATGGAAAGTAGTCCCGACTCCCGGAGTCGATTCAACATCTATATATCCGTCATGACGTTTTACAATCGAATAGGAAATGGCCAAACCAAGACCGCTTCCCTTTTGTTTCGTGGTAAAGAATGGGTCAAAGACTTTGCCAAGATATTGATCCGGAATGCCGACTCCGGTATCCTTGATAGAAGTCTTCACCCACTTACCCTGCTTAATTATGGGATGGTTTATTTGTTCGGCAGAAATATTTTGACCAATTATGGAAATCACCCCGCCTTGCGGCATCGCTTGATCGGCATTTATAATGAGATTGTTAATTACTTGACTAATTTGCCCTTCGTCAAATTCCACGGGATACAATTCCTCGGGAAGTCTAAATTCGCATCGGGTTTTTGAACCGCGCAGGGCAAACCCGACTGTTTCCCTGATAATCTGAGCAATGTCTGCAGTTCTTTTGACCGGAGCGCCGCCTTTGGCAAATGTAAGCAGTTGATAAGTCAAATCTTGAGCGCGGGCAGATGCTTTTTCGGCATCAGTTAAAATGCGCGATACTTCAGTATTTTCTCCGATTGACATCTTGGCCAATGATATATTACCAACTATGGCGGTCAGAATATTATTAAAATCATGGGCAATGCCGCCGGCCAATATTCCCAGCGATTCTATCTTACCCGCCTTGGCCAACTCTTCTTCTATCTTTCGCTTTTCGGTAATATCGCGGAAAACAATGACCACACCAATAGTTTCGCCGTGAGTATTTTTTATTGGGGCGGCGCTATCGGCTATTATATATTCATCCCCATTTCTTGAAATAAGAACGACATTCCCGTCCATTTCAATAGGAATTTTCTGATCCAGGACATGAGCGATAGGATTATCCTTTTTAGCTCTTGAACGCTCATCAATTATAAGGAATATATCTTCCAGTGGTCTGGCAAAGGCATCAGCATTTTTCCATCCGGTTAAATGCTCAGCCACTTCGTTGAGCAAGGCGACCTGGCCATTAATATCGGTGGTAATTACCCCATCGCCAATACATTTCAGAGTAACGGCAAGTTGCTCTTTCTCGGCGGCAATCATTTCTTGGGCTTTTATCCGTTCAGATATATCTCTGACTGTGGCAATAATAATAGTTTGTTGACCAAGTTTAATTGATTTTAGAGAAACCTCCGTATCAATCAGAAGGCCATCTTTTTGTTTATGTTTCCAGTAGAAGAATTGGGGCGTTCCGGCAAGGGCGGCATTAATTTTGTCTGTCGCCGATTCATCAGAGCGACGGCCATCGGGCTGAAACTCCGGCGAAAATTCAATCGGGCTATGGGTTATTATGTCGCTTCTTTCACACGCCCACAGTTTGCAGGCCTGATCATTGCAATCAAGGAAAACATCGGTCATCAAGAAAAGTGCGTCGGTGGAAGTCTCAAATAATATTTTGTACTTGGCCTCGCTTTCAATTAATGCCTGTTGCGTCTTTTTCTTTTTGGTTATATCATGAGACACGTTGGCCAAATATTGAGGCTTACCGGTATGGGGATCATTCAATGCAAATGTCATCATGTGGACATCTTTAAGCTCGCCGGTTGCCAGATTCTGAATTTTCATATCTCCCTGCCACGTTTCTCCCCGCATTAAGCAAGGCAATAGTTCACTCTTTACCATTTCTTGCAAATACTGAGGAATAACCTGCAGGATGTTAATAGTATTGACTTTTTCGGGGGGTATGCCAAGAAGCTTGCATCCGGCGTCATTTAGAAAAGTCATCATCCCATCCATTGTCGCTATATTGACCATTTCGCCACTATGGCGGATAACCATCGCCAGCCTACTTAATTCTTCATTCGCCCGTTTTCGTTCCGTGATATCGAGAGCAGTAAAGATAAATCCCGTCGCGGGGTCGTCAGGAGAGAAACAGGTTGATTTAAGATGTATATCTAAGACCTCGCCGGTTTTCTTGACCCATTTGGTTTCGACCTCACCTATCCCGGTTTCTTTTATTTGGCCGTATTTTACATTCCCGACTCTTTCAAATTCCTCATCGCTTTCATAAAGAATTCTTGCGTTTTTTCCGACCAACTCATTCGCCGAGTACCCCAATAGATTACACATGAATTCATTAATCCAAATGATAATGCGATTCTTCGCCAATCCAATGCAAATCGGCGCCGCCGTCAAGATACCCGTAACTTTGGTTTCGCTTTCCCTCAGCGCTTCTTCCGCCTTCCTCTGTTTGGTAACATCCCGGAAACTCCAAACGCGACCATCGATTATGTCATTTTTTGAGAAAGCGCAGGAATATCGCTCGAAGACTCGGCCATCCACAAATTCAAGAGCATCAAAAGATTCATCGTTAGATTGATAAAGCTCCCGGACTTTCTTTAGAAAATAGTCCGGATCGACAAGTTGGCTCAACACAAAGTCAAGCATCTTATTATCATCTTTTATCTCAATAATATCGGAAGGAATAGCCCACATTTGGTGAAACTTATTGTTGCATTGCACGGTGCGCCCATTATTATCAACCACAAGTATGCCGTCGGCAGTTGACTCAAGGGTAGAGTTCAGAAGAGCCTCTCTATCCCGTAGCGCCTGTTCCGCCCGCTTGCGTTCGGTAATATCGACAACAATTCCTCTTAAACCGATAATTCTGTCATTTTGAATTATTGGTGAAGTATAAGTAATGGCAGGGAATCTGGTTCCATCTTTTTTGAGTAGAGTATATTCATCGCCGCTTCTGCCGCCATTGCCGGCGAGCATTTTTGCCGAATTTGCCCTGGCTCTATCGCGGTCTTCAGTTGCAATCGTTTGGAAGATATTAATGCCCTTTTGAACATCCTCTTCGGTATATTTATAGGTCCTAATGGCCTGTTGGTTGATGAAGGTAATATCGCCGTCAAGATCGGCTTCAAATACCGTCTCCGGCAGAAGTTCGGCCAATTGGCGAAATTTGTTTTCACTGCGGCGCAAAGCCTCTTCGTCCCGTTTTTGGGCGGTTATGTCATGCACAATACAATGTGTCTGGCAGAATCCTCCTTCTATATCTTTAGCCATTCTTCCATCAAAGGAAACAACTATCACTTCCCCGTTTTTCTTTACCATCTCAAATTCCTGGCCATGCACCTCTTCCATGGCAAGTAATCGGAGAGAGTTTCTTTTAAATAATTCTTTTGATTTACCAGTTAAAAATTCCGAAAGATTGTGTCCCGTAACCTCATTTTCTGTATAACCTAAAAGATAACACCAAGCTTTATTCACCTTGATAATCATGTTGTCTCTATCCAAAGATTGATATCCGAGCGGCGCATCTTCATAGAGAAGTCGGAAACGTTCCTCGCTTTCCATGAGCGCTTTCTCAATCTTCCGGCGACGCGATTCAATACGTTCGACAAAGACACCGAAAACCAAAAAAAGGAAAGTGACAAATGCACGTATCCAGATTTCGATTGAACTGGGATTGAGGATCTTATCCCAGTATTTGCCATGACCCAAGACAAATGTATTCAGCAATGGGTCAATTAACCAGAATGAAATTCCGAGCGCTATTCCGATCAGAATCATATTTGGCGCAAATTTCTTTTCTTTCATGGCAACTTGATCACCCATCAATATTCTCCGCATAAATATTTCGTACTATGGTCATATCAGTATAGGTCATGCTTTAACAATTTCTTTTGAGGAATGAGCTTGTGACAACCATGATGAATTATTTTCTGCCCTCAAAATAACCGGTATTTTTCCAACCTCTTGTCCCTATAAGAATCGACATACCAAAGAAATACTTTATTTTGAAAAGTAATTTCCCCAATAAGACCGTATAAGTCGTTTATTTTGTGATTATTAATATCCGTATTATTATGAGCGCCAAATGATGACTGATGTGATATAATTTGACTGAATTTTTCAAGTTTTGTCGGGTCCTAATCGCGATTCGCTTTGCGATTCGGGATGAGACCCGACAACTTTATTCGTGTAATAGGAAAAAGCATATTTTTGAGCAATGGGATGCTGGAACTGTCATGCTGGACTTGATCCAGCATCCAGAAATCAGCCGCCTAAGTGTTCGTCAATGCCGAATCCGGTCCGTCAAGAGCCGGAGCCCGACGGCCAAGGTCATCGCAGTACCAGGCATGTCATCCCGTGCTTTGACACGGGAACCAGAATGCGGTAGCTGACTTGCACTTATGCTTCCATTTTCTGGATTCCCGCTTCCGAGGGAATGACATTTCACGAGCTTGATTGCCAAGGAAATATCTATTTCTTCAATATTGGGACTTTTTCAACAGGCCCGCAATTTCACTACAACATCGATGGTAATCCCGACCCCAGACATATATATGAAGGGATATGAATTGCATTTACCAAACTTGTCCCGATCGAAATCGGGAAAAAGGACAAAACAAAAAAA
>JAGVEJ010000172.1 GCA_020058225.1 Candidatus Zixiibacteriota bacterium
AGAGAGAACAAGCACCGGCATCGGACGACCAAGAGTCATAGCTTCCTTCCTTTCCATCAAAAGAAAGCTAAAACCCTCAAACTAATTATGCAAGATAATGCTGGGACAGGACACTAGGTGCGTCTATGGCGCTATTACCGGTGACGATAGTGACGCCCATAGAGGTCGTTGTAAGTATTGCAGGACGGGTAATGCCACTTAATGGCATTAATTGCTTACATCTGACAGTATCTACAAACAGAAGGGCGGATGAATACCGCCCTCCTGTAATATTGTTTTGCCCATATGGCCTTAAAAAATTATATTGGCTTAATAGGTAGATAATGTATAAGATTTTAATTATATTATCGGCGTTTGTTATCAGTAGCTCTCTTATGGCCGCACAACCGTTTTCCTCGATCCATTACTGGATAGAGGCATCCATGCAGAAACCGGGACTTGAGATTGTTGAACATACACAGATTAGGTTTCATGTCGATTCTTCGGCCAGTAGTCTCCTTCGATTCTGGCGGCTGCAATTTGATCATCCGGATGACACGGCTACGATTGATTCGATCAAAGTAAACGACTCCGTTTTTCAAATCCCCGCAGATTTGTTGTTCAGCATGGTTTCCGCCGGGAATGACCCGCAGAAAGCAGAAGATTTATTATTTACTCTTCCCTGTGCTGAGCTGCTAATTGCAGGAAATACGAACAGCATTGATTTTTATTATCGCTTGCATCTTTCAAATAAATCGCGTGATGAATTGCCTGTCCCGTATGATTTTGGATATGCCGAGTATTATCCCCGATTAGCATTTACATTCGATTCTCTCTTACGCCCAAATCAAAGGGTTGAGGCCTTTCATAATTATTCTCTAAGAATAACGGTTCCTTCGGACCAGACTTTGCTTTCCGAAAAATATCCCGATGATTCACTTTTTAATGACGGCACGACGACCTATATGATCAGTAGTTCCAACACCTTTGGTTTATTCTGGATGGCGGTTCCTCGCATCTCATGCCAGAAAATAGTATTGGCTGACGATGTGGAAACTTTCGTATGTGCAAAATTTCCAACGCAAATTGACAATGCCGCCATATCGCAAATAGATTCCTCGCTCCGATTTTATAAAAATGCCTTTGGCGAGTTGCCGTATGCAAAACTCAATTTAGTATTTACCGACTTTCCACCTGATTTGGGCGGCGGAGTGATGCTAAACTTCATGTTTCTTCCTGCTCGGAATAAAAATGGCCGCATAGCCGACCGTTTGTATGGCGCTATAGATAATATTTTTCAAAATGATATGGCGCCACCTCACGAAACCGCGCACCTTTGGTGGGGATCAGGCATTTATTTTTCGGATGACTGGCCAGCCGAAGCTTTGGCCACGTACTGGAGCCAGGAGTATCTCGCGTCGCGTAGAAAAGGCCGAAAAGATAACATACTGAATATGTTTGACTTCGCGCTTTATCGACTTGAGGTCGCTCATGCGGAAGATGGCGCAAACGAAAAATCCGAATATGCAGACAATTATATTAGTTCGCCCGGCATACTCCGCATGTTGTTTAATGATATAGGGAAAGACCGGTTTACCAATCTCTGTCAGGCTTTTTATATCACCCACCGGCATTTAATTAATAACGGGGACACTCTGCGCCGCTTCCTGTCTGACAGTACCGATGAGAGAACCGGCAGATGCTTTTCATTATGGATGGACAGCGGCTACAGCCAGAACTATGCCATTGATGAAATAAAATCAAACAGAAGCAACGAGCAATACAAAAATAGACTGTGCTTGCGACACACAGGGAAGGCGTATTCTTCCGTTATTGTCCGTTTGGGTTATGCCGATCATTCGGTGGAGGATAGAAGATTCAGTCCTGACAGTCTATGCGCTGAATGGACAACCCCGCATTCTCTCAACTCTGTCATGATTGATCCTGATTATCAGATTCTTGAATCAGCGCGCTCCGATAATGGCTGGCCTGTACGGCCAAGATTCTACTTACCAAGCATCAACCCGGTTGCTACCCATATGAAATGGATGATCTACGGTATAACTGATGAACCGGCCTATAATACCTGGATTTCGCCTTCATTTCCCTCGCATTCCGATCGATTTGCGTGGACCATATCGGCGAATCTGTTGGGGAAACGGTCGAAATGGTTTTTGGATAAAGAGCGCGGCAATCATTTGGTGGAAGCAAAAATTGGATATAACGATAAAGCCAGAGGAGTTATCTATTCTGCGCAATATGCCAATGGCATTATACGCCATAAAAGATGGGGCTCGTATTATAAAGTTGGAACTGAGCGCATTGAGGGACATTACAACGCCCGATTGGCTTTTGTCTATAATCGCTGGGCCGACTCATTTGGTAATAGCTGGCTTATCGGGTCGATCTCTGGTAGCAGGCGACAGTATTACAGATTGCACAATGTTGAGGCGAGATATTGGCCGGAGAGGAAAACATTTCCCATCACGTTTGACGCCGCGTTTTTTGGGCATAACAGCAATTACCGGTCACTCCAGAATATCGATTTCCATCTGTTGCTGGAGAAAGGGGTTGGCCCGACTTCATCTTATGAGCAATATTCAAAAATGATTGGCCGGATTGATATGAATTTTGGGATTGATGACAATATTCGATTGTTTATTGGGGAACTATCCGATATGGCGGTGCAGGAGCAGTTTGATCTAGCTACGGATGGGATGATTAAAAGCTGTCCACCTTTCATTTATAGAACAAAGCATATGGCAGGCATACAATTATTTATGGATGCACCCCTTAATTCATTCATCAATGCCCGATTCTTCATGACCGGCGTCAGTATTCAGAGAAACACTACGCCCTTTGCCGAATGCGGAATTGGCGTGCTTTTGGGAAGTAGTAATCTCGGATTAATTCTTGATATGCCATTTTACGCCAATCATACTGATTTTGACGGCAAGCATTGGAATTTCAGGCGCGCTCGTCTTCAACTGCTTTTGTTCAATAACGAAAAATCGCCGCAACTTGATTTCAGAATCAGGTGAATTTTCCGGCATGATTGGCGAGAGATCCTGAGGAAAATGAAACCTCTGGTCGAATAAATTTCAGAAATTGCCAAGGACAAGGGGAGGTTGCTGCCCTTGTCCTTTAAAATAAAAAGGCACTTTAGAAGGAGATAAAAGAGATGAAGGCTCTAATTATTATTATCGCTACACTAAATCTTGCTGGATGTTCCTCATCCGACAAGTCGATTGATCCCTCGGTTCAGGCCGAAAAAATCACCGCCGAATATTTTCCCATGGCTAATGGGGATACCTGGTATTATTCAAGCAGCGCGGAGCCTCTGATGATATGGTCGGTCTCCGGCGACACTTTGATTAATGGAGTAACATGCAAAAAGATAATGCAGGATTTAAATCATTATTATATGGCGTGCCGGATTGATAGCGAAGGATATAAGATATATTTCCGGGACGGCCTATCATTTAATCCGCCGTTTGTTATAGGTTTCAATTGGGAAAAAGGCAAACAGTATAATGTATCAGTTGGATTTCACGCCAAATATGGCGGAACTGAGATGCATGACACCATCTCAATTCCAATGGAGTTTGTCGGTTATTGCTCCAAAACTGTTCATGCCGGCAGTTTTAATAATGTGGTCAAAATGCATTATATAACATGCGATTTGTTTGACGAATACTATGAATATTACGCCAAGGGCATAGGTCTTTTGGACGAAGAAGATTATGCGCTGGACAGCGCCTTCATTGGAGGATCATGGTATAAGTGAAAAATGGCGATTAGCAGAAAAATATTTGACTGCGATTAATTGGGAACTTCAGAATAAGATTTTGAATCTGTATGAACTTTCCCATCATGATCTCGGCAAGATGATTGAGCTCATGGAAAGAGAGACGATCTCAGAGGGTAATGTCAATATAAGTGTGTAAAATGGAGTATCCTTTTTTTTCATATTTTTAAGCGGCGGTTTTATTCATCATTTTAACGGTTTTGATAAACTGGTAACCCATCCAGAGCCTTGCGACGGATGGGATTTTTTAGGCATCACAGATCTCCAATTATTGCCCACCCGCCGCTCGCCTATGGCGAGCTCTGGGTGGGGTACCAATGTGGTGAAATTGCGGGAGGGGATGATTCCGTGATTTATTTCGAGCGTCAAGTCTTATTCCGTCAGGAAAGGGTTCCTGACGGCGCGTGAACATATAGAGATGGTGCACGAAAGGGGTATTTCAACAAGTCCGTTGGATATGATCTCATGCGCGGGTACAGATTATTATCATGACAAATTTGCACCCGCATAACTCTCAAGCTTGAATTTAGAATTATCTACCGATTGCCAAAAGTTATTATATAGATTATTATTTACAAGCATGACCATAGTACAAAGGAAAAATATTGTAATTCAACTGGCTATCGGGTTTGTATTGCTCGGTTTTATCATTGCCTCTTTTTCTGAGTTAGATTCATTATGGGGCATAAATCATCTTAAATTTTTGCCATATTCATATACAATTGCATTTTTTTTGATTTCGCTTCTTATTCTCATAATTTGGCTACAGCCGAATTTGGGCACTCCAGCCAACAATTTGATTGATGGTATAGATAGGCTTCTATGGGGCAAATCCAAAATTGCGCGATTGGCTCTAACTTTCTCTCTCATAATACCCTTTTTTATTTTCCGGGTTAAAGCGCCTCTTCTTGGGGATAGTTGGACCTGGCTGGCCATTTTTGGCCATGGCGAATCATATATTTTAAAATGGGCGGAGCCGGGCTCGATTCTGATATTGCGGAGTCTTCAAAACCTTCTGGGAGGGTATTCACGTGAGATCGCTCTGACAGCATTCCAAATAATGTCAATCACCTCAGGCGTGATATTTGTTCATAATATCATTTCTATTATCGGACAAATATGCAAAACCGCTTCGGGGCGATTTCTGGCATTGACAACAATTTTTCTTTCCGGGGCTATGTTGCTTTTTTTTGGATATATTGAATTTTATCCAACTGTTTGGGCGGCGATATCGATTTTTCTTAATTTTGCCATTCGCTATTTGGAAAATGGCCGAAATTTGTGGGCGGTACTACTTACATATATTATTTGCCTTTTGATGCATCTTCAAACGTTATATCTACTGCCCGGCGTGGGCTTTCTTATAATTCTAAAGACAAAATCCAAACCTTGGCGACGAATTCTCTTATATTTATATGGGCTTGGTACTATCGGTGGAGTGATCGTTTTAATTTGGCTACTAAGTACAAAAATTGAATTCCAGATATTATTATTGCCACTTTTCAGGGGAAGGCCGCCAGCGACGGATTATGCGGTATTCAGCCTTATACATCTGGCAGATATGCTGAATTTAATATTTCTGGTCTTTCCCTGCGGCTTGGTACTGACCGTAATTTGGATATTGTATGGAAAAAGGAAATTTGATGATGTCGTGTTTCGTTTTTTGGCTCTCATGTCGGCCGGTTCGTTATTGTTTCTTGTTCTCTTTGGGGCGGCCATTACCATGGGGCGCGACTGGGATATAATGTCATTGAGCCTTCTTTCGCCAGTTCTTTTAATCTTATATCAAATTGATCGAGGCCAACCGCAAATTTCGAGAAAGATCATTATATCATATTCTCTTTGCACGGGATTTATGACCATTTGTTTTCTCGCAACGGCGATTGCAGACAAACCGGCGGAGGATCGCTTTGCCACATTGCTCAATACCAGAAATGAAGCCGGCTGGGCGATATATGCCAATTATTTTCTTGAAAAGGGAGATACTAACCGATTCAAAGAGATAATAGAGAGACGGAATGAACATTTTCCAAATCTGAAACGTCTCAAAGATGCTTATGATTTGATAGAGAAGGGTCACTACTCGGATGCCATGATAATTGCCAAAAATCTGGTTAAACAAAATCCATATAATTCGAATTATCTCCAAATACTTGGAAATCTGTATGGGAAGTTCAAGCAATATAACAGCGCTGAGGAATATTATAATAAGGCTCTTAGATTACAACCTTATAGCTCCACTCTTATGAATGAAATGGGACAATTGTACATCAAGGAACAAAAATACGAGAAGGCAATGTCGATATTGAAAAGGGCTCATTCAATATCACCAGAACACACTTTTATCATTGAAAGTATGGCTCTTGTCGATATTAACAGGCAGGATTATAAGCATGCAATAGGACTTGCAGATACCTTGTTTATAATGGATAAGAATTCTCCCGGTGCACACCTGATAAGCATGATCATAGCAGTGAATAGCAATAGTCTACTGGCAGGTCGCTATCACTATAATGAATTTCTCAAATATGGTAAAAATCGTTCAGATTATGCCGAGATTATAGAGTATTACCGGTACCTTGGCGATTAGCAACCACGATATTAATATGCGTTTCCCACATCGGAAAAAATGGCCCCCTGATTTATTTTTGCTATATTGCTAAAGTAATTAAGGGAAAAAAACGGTTTGAAGATATTCCGACATAAATTTCAGGTCGAACATATCATTCTCATTATTTCGTTGATTGTTTTTCTCGCATTATCTTTGAATCAGCCTATAGTTCAGGATGATGCATACATATCGTTCCGCTACGCGGATAATTTTTTGTCAGGAAAAGGATTAGTTTACAATGGCGGTGAGCGGACTGAAGGATATACCAATTTTCTTTGGGTTATCATCCTAATATCATTCAAATCAATCCTAAATATTAATTATTTGCTTGCGGCGCGACTTTTTGGCGTGGCGAGCGGCTTATTAATCCTCATTATTACATATTTATACTCCAGTCGCTGCAGCAAGGCTAATTCATTGCTCATCTTTTCATGCACGGCAATTCTACTGCTTTTTAATCAATCAATCCCATATTGGTCTATGTCCGGACTTGAAACAGTTGCTTTTGCGGCCATATCGCTATTAGCGTTGTTTTGCGAGGATTCGCGCCCCCGACTTACCGCCCCTTTTCTCACGATACTATCATTGTTAAGGCCAGAGGGGTTCATTATTTTTCTGGTGGTTGTTGCATATCGAGTCATCATAAACCGACAACTTCCTGTCCGATTCTCCATCCTATATTTTCTACCTCTGATCCCCTTTTTACTTTTCCGGCTTTATTACTATGGATCTATTCTACCAAACACATATTATGCTAAAAGCGGAATTGGAATTGAATACATAGTTAGCGGCATAGAGTATTTCTTAAGCTTTTCGAAATCAATCGGTGTTTATGGCCTGATTATTGTACTGCCCATCCTGATGGCAAAATGGCTATGGGGAAAATACACTCTACTCTATATATATGTTTTTATTTACATCTGCTTCGTTATCGGAATAGGGGGAGATACATTAAAGGTTTATAGATTTTTTGTACCCATATTGCCTGCGCTATATCTCCTTTTCATTGCTTCAGTTATTGAACTCCTTTCTCGAATGCAATATTTTGGCAATATGATTCGCAATCGGTTATTCTCGGTCACCTTACTCCTTTCGATTTTAATCGGTTTATCCTCATATTGGCTCGCCCGCAATCATATTGCTACTGTCCTGCGTCATAAATCACTTGACATTAGGATTTGAACATATTATGATTGCTATTGATGAATGTTGCCGAACAAATTGTGTTGTCATCAACGGAAAAA
>JAGVEJ010000105.1 GCA_020058225.1 Candidatus Zixiibacteriota bacterium
AGAAACCTGAGCGGCGAGGAGAAGTTGGAAATACTCTCCACATTTTTTACCGCCAATCTTGCGAACATGATTGAGCCCTTTGCAAGATACCGTCAGATGTATCGCAAGAAGGAAAGTTGTAGCAATGACCTAAGATTGGCGATCGATTTGTTCTCGACATCAGAATGGAGAGATTTGCAGGTTTGGTCAAACCTGGTATGGATAGATCCGTCATTTCGGGATGAGTCCCCCATTCGTGAATTATTTGAGAAAGGGCGGGATTTCACCGAAGATGAAAAGAATCAATTGCTTGATTATGAGATTGCCCTTTTAAAGCGGATTATTCCCACATATCAAAAATTATATGCCGAAGGCAAAATTGATATATCTCTAACGCCATATTTTCACCCAATTTTGCCATTATTGGTGGACACGGACAGCGCTAAAGAAGCTTTCCCGAATATATCTCTTCCCGCAAATAAGTTTAGGCATCCCGAAGATGCTCGCTGGCATATTCGTAAATCCAAAGAGATGTTTCGGAATTTATTCGGCCAGGAACTTAAGGGCATGTGGCCTTCGGAGGGTTCAATATCTGAAGAGGTATTGGGAATCCTGGCCGAAGAGGGTATTTTATGGGCGGCCACGGATCAGGATGTTCTGCATCACTCTATAATGAAATCAGGGATGGATGCCAATCGCTGCTCTCCCCATACGGTATATGCATATAGCGGCGCTCCAACCCTAAGATTATTTTTCCGGGATAGAGGATTATCTGATAAAATAGGATTTGTCTATTCCAGTTGGGAGGCCGAAAGAGCTGTTACGGATTTCATGCAGAATCTTAGAAAATTGAAGGAGTTTCTGAAAGGGAATCTTGGCAAGGCAATTGTGCCGATTATCCTTGATGGGGAAAATGCGTGGGAATATTATGCAAATGATGGGACAAATTTCTTAACAAAACTATATCAATCGCTTTCAAATGACAATGATATTGAAGTGGTTTCGTTTACTGAGGCGGCGGCTTCATTGGAATCAGTATCTCTTGGGACAATAATGGCCGGTTCATGGATCAATCACAATTTCAGAGTCTGGATTGGACATAGCGAGGATAATGCCGCTTGGGATATTTTATATGCCGCCCGCAAGACATTGGTTGATTTTCAAAAAAATAATTCTCATGCCGATCCGGCGAGATTGGAAAAAGCTTGGCAACAAATTTATATTGCTGAGGGTTCGGATTGGTGTTGGTGGTATGGAGATGACCACATCGGAGATCATAATGATCAATTTGACAGATTATTCCGACAGCATGTAACCGCGGTTTATGAAGCATTGGGTTTGGCAGCCCCGCAGAATTTGGGCAAACCGATTCATAAGGCAAAAACGGAAACGATAGTAATATTACCGGAATCGTTAGTGACTCCCAAACTGGATGGCATTTTGACGCATTACTATGAATGGAGCGGGGCGGGGCATTATGATTGCAGCAAGGTTGGCGGGGCAATGCACCGGATGGATAGAATTATTCAGGGAGTCTATTTTGCCTTTGACCATAATAATTTTTATTTGCGAGTTGACTTTGCGCATAAACTTGAACAAATTGTCGCAAAGAACAATCGCCTGGTGGTGGATTTTCAAACTCTTGGTCTAAGAGAGATTATTTTAGAAAAAAATATCTTGAATGATAAGGGGGATTTCAGATATATTTTCAGCAACCTTTTGGAGGTGGAGTTTAATCGAAGAAAATTATTGCCTGCCGGCTGTGGACATTTGGAGTTTTTCGTAATGTTATATGTCGGTGACCAACTTATGGAAAAATGGCCAACAGATGACCCTATAGTATTGGAGATTCCGGAAAAAGAACGCGAAATTTTTTGGCAGGTGTAATGAAGGGAGCGGTTATGACAGATTCTTTTTTCAAGGACGATCCCCCCGATGTCGAGAAGTCCAATATCCCCGGGCTTGACGATACAGTCGACACGCGGGAAAAGGAAATGGAGTTCCTGAAGGATCAAGGGACAATTGCATCAATACTTGCCTATATCCCATTTTTATGTCTTATTCCACTGCTTCAAATGCGGGAGAATGAAAAGGCTCGATTTCATAGCAGGCAAGGGTTGCTATTATTCTTGGTTGAAATATTGGCCGGAATTTTCTTGATTCCGGGACTTTCGGGAATGATTTGGAAAACAGTATTAATATTGGCGTTGGGCGCATCCGCGGCCGGAATCATATTCGGTTTGCAAGGGAAGAGCTATAAATTGCCAATAATTGGCGATATTGCTGAGAAGCTAAATATATAGGTCTTCTTATGAAGGCAAAATATTATTATTTTTCTATACTAATTTTGATTTTATTAGTAACCGGTTGTGCCACAACTGGTCCCGGAGGAAAAACTTCACTCATATTTATTGGCTCGGATACGGAAGTTTCTATTGGACAAGAAATGGATGCATCAGTGCGAAAGGATAATAAAGTCCTTCAAGATGAAGCATGGCAAAATTATATAAATGAAGTGGGACAGAAAATTGTGGCCGTTTGTGATAGAAAAGATATTGAATATCATTTTACAGTGATTGATTCCAATATTGTCAATGCTTTTGCTACCCCGGGAGGATATTTATTCTTTTATACCGGATTACTCAAGGAAATGGAAAATGAGGCAGAGTTGGCCGCTGTTGTTGCCCATGAGATTTCGCATGTTGTGGCGCGACATTCAGTCAAGAGACTACAGGCGGCTATGGGTGTATCATTGCTGGAACAACTGGTATTTGGGCAGAATCAGGATGCTCTCAAAGTCGCTGTTGACATTGGTTTGGGGTTATCATTTGCCGGCTACTCTCGTTCCAACGAAAATGAAGCGGATAATTTTGGCATCCAATATATGACTGAAGCCGGGTATAATCCCGAAGGGGCAATCACCATGTTTGAAAAGTTAGCCAATATGTCCCAAGGGGATCCAAATTTCTTCGAAAAGCTTTCCATGAGCCATCCGGATACACAAGATAGAATTGCCAAGAGCAAGGCATTGATTGCATCAATGAAGCCGTTGCCGGAAGGCTTGCAATTGCATTCCCAAAAATACAAAATCATGCGTTCTCGACTCTGATTTTCATAAAGTTTTTTAACATTATCCCTTGTTCTTCATAATTTTTTTGACTTATTGAATATATGGATGAAAATAATTCATTATTGACTCGATTAAAGAGGCTTGTTATGGGTAGGGCTCGAAATTTGCAGGACCCAACTGTCTTTCACTGGCTGTCTCTAATTGCATTTTTTGCGTGGATTGGGCTTGTAATCAGCGGTCGAAAAGTGTCCCAATATTGATTAAGAAAGGGGCGGTTTAAAAGTGTACCGGCATTAGATTCTCCTGTGGAGGGATCATGAACATCCAACGCGGGAGAGGAAGGAATGAAGATGATGCGCGAGTATGATTTAGTCCGCAGTTTGTTTTATGTGGAGGATTGGAGTCGGCACGAGATCTCTCGGTTCACGGGGATACACCGCAAGACGATTGCCAAGATGCTTCTCTATTCCAGCCCGCCTGGATACCGTTTGAGGAAGCCGCGTCCCCAACCAGGTCTGGTTCACCATTCCGATCGCGGCCGCCAGTATGCTGCCGGCGATTACCAGAATATGCTGAAAGACAATAAAATGGCCTGCGGTATGAGCCGCAAGGGTGACTGTTGGGACAACGCACCGATGGAGTCATTTTTTGCGACTTTAAAGACAGAACTGATCTACGGGGAGCAACTTAGAACACAAGAGGAGGCCAAAAACGAGAATATTTGAGTATATTGAGATGTTTTACAATCGGGAACGCCGTCATTCAAACCTCGGCTTTAAAAATCTAGTTGATTTCGAAAGGGCGGCTACCCTATCTTAATCACATGTCCACTTTTTCAGGGGAAGACCAAATTGTCTGACGACATACACTGCTTTACACCACAGGAGAATAAGGAATGCGTTCCTTTGTAGTATTTACTCTGGCGCTTCTCTGTCTGGCGTTGTTGACGCCTGTGTCACTGACGGCGCAGGAGCGTGATCACAGCGAGATTCCCGACCGATACAAGTGGGACCTCACCGATCTCTATCCGTCTGATTCGGCCTGGAAGGAAGCCAAACAGAGATTCATATACGAACTCCCTGCTATCCAGAAGTATCAAGGTACGCTGAAGATGTCGGCAGACCGGCTGTCAGGATGTCTCGATCTCGTCGGGCATCTCAACAAAGAATTCGCCCGGCTGTTCACATATGTGAACTTGAGCCTGGACCAGGATATGCGCGTACAATCGTACTTGGCGCTGAAGCAGGAGATAGACCAGTTGGGCGCGACATTTGGAGAGAAATCTGCATTCATCGAGCCCGAAATTCTGGCGATCGATTCAGCAATACTGCAGTCATTTCTCACCAGCGACAGGAGACTCGATCCCTATGGCAACTATTTGGACGACCTTCTCCGCCGCAAGGCGCACACCGGTACGGGGCGAGAGGAGAGAATCATCGCCAACGCGGAATTGATATCGGCTGCGCCATCGAACATCCGTGATGTGTTTCTCAACGCAGATTTCCCGTACCCCGAAGTGACCCTGAGTGACGGTAGGGACGTGAAGCTCGATCCATCCGAGTATTCTCTGCAACGGAAATCATCGATCCGCGAAAACCGCAGCAAAGCACTTGCGGCGTTTATGGGGAGGCTGAACGACTATAGCCGGACGTTCGGGACACTGCTGAACGCGCAAATCATGAAGGATCTTTTCTATATGAAGGTGCGGAAGTATAACTCGTGCCTTGAAAGCTCTCTGGATGGAGACAATATCCCGGTTCAAGTGTACAGCAGCCTCGTCGAAAACGTGAACCGCAATCTGGGCACCTTGCATCGCTATCTGAAACTGCGCCGGAGAGTTCTCGGCCTGAACGAGTTGCACTATTACGATCTTTCGGCGCCGCTGGCAGCCGACGCTGCCCGGCAATACACCTTCGAGGAAGCGCAGGCGCATGTTCTTGCAGCGTTCAAGCCGCTGGGCAATGACTATGTCGCAGTGGTCAAGAAGGCGTTTGCTGACCGCTGGATCGATGTGTATCCGACTGAGGGGAAACGTTCGGGTGGCTACTCCAATGGTTGGGCGTATGATGTCCATCCCTATGTCTTGCTCAATTACAACGGGAAGTTCGACGACATGAGCGGGGTAGCGCATGAGCTTGGTCACGCCGTGCAAAGCTATCTCTCGAATACTCACCAACCGTTCGCAACGGCAACCTGCCCGAGGTTCGTGGTGGAAGTCGCTTCCTCGTTCAACGAAGCACTACTGGTTGATTACATGCTGAAGCAGAGCAGAGACGATGATGTGCGGCTCTCAATGCTCAGTAACTACCTTGACGGTTTCGCAACCAAGATTTTCCGGGCGACATTGATCTCGGAGTTTGAGTTACGTATCCATGAGATGGCGGAAAAGGGTGAGCAGCTGACAGGCGTCACACTAAACAGCTTGTATGCCGAGATAGCGAGGAAGTACTATGGTCACGATAAAAACGTCTGTATCGTGGATGACGACATCAAAGCGGATTGGATGCAAATTCCACAATTATACTCCGAGTTTTATGCCTATCAATACGCTACCGCTTACACTGCCTCGACGGCGTTGTCGGAGCTGGTGTTGAGCGGCGACAGTGCGATGCAAGGGAAATACCTCGATTTCCTTTTTTCGGGCGGATCGGACTATTCCATTGCTCTGCTGAAGAAGGCGGGTGTCGATATGGCGACCTCCAAGCCATTCGAGTTGAGCATGAAAAAGATGAACCACGTGATGGATGAAATGGAAAGAATGCTGGACAAGAAGAAGTGACTCATTAATCTGTGGGATTTACAGACAGGGTTTCAATGCTTATCTTGACTGAATGGATACAAATCAAAGGAAGCGGTGAAGTGGAAAAACTTGATTCCCACGTCAAAGATGAACTTAATCGCTATATCGAATTTGTCCGTCGGCACGGATATTTTGCCGAGGCAGTCTCGTCGGTTGGCACAGATGCTATTGGAGAAATCGAGCAAATAGGCCTGCCGCTTCTTGCCAAATACCCTCAGGCAATCTTTTTTGGAGGCCAAATTGTTTTTCCGCGCGAGACATTTCTGACACGATGGCTTCATAATCATGTCGTATTTGCCATTCAAAGCAGGTTTTACTTGAGAGGAATTCCGTTTATAATACTCCCAATTCGAGCATAAATTCATAAGCTGATAAAATTTCCGAACTTCGTTTATAATTTTCAGGGCAAATCCGCCATTTTTTTGTTGACAACAAGTCATAGAAATTATTAATCTCTCAAAAAGTATAGGGTCTCGCCAACCGTCGGCTAAAACTTATGTTTGATTTGCCGACAAATGAATAATGGTCTGTATGTTTTTTGAACAACCTTGTAACCGTTAGAGCGGCAATCGATTTTGTGATATGGTATTAAGGAGTCCTGATTGTTGCTCAAAAAAGGATTGACACCGTGAAGGGGTTTTGGGTTTTGATTAAAGTTTCAAATAATCTTTATGCTAATCAAACCAATGTTTTAGAATATAACATTGTATCTTGCAATCTGTTACACAGCCTTCATTTTAGCAGGAAAATTTCCGGGCGTTTTTTTGAAACCGACCTATGCTTGGACTTGGAATTGCAATAAGAATAGCCTCGGAAGTTGAAAAATAAATTGGAGGTTGATGATAATGGTTAAGAAGAATCTTCGCAGAATCATGGTAATCTGGATTGCCCTGATGGCATTCAGCGCTCTCGTTGGTAGGACTTCAATTGCAAATGATCATGGAAATGCATCGGCAGACTTCCTTAATATTGGAGTGAGTGCACGTGCGGCTGGTATAGGGGGAGCCTATTCGGCGGTGGCCGGGGATGTCTCGGCATTATATTATAATCCGGCCGGTTTGGCTTGGAGTGAGGGGGTACAATTAAGTTTTTCGCATTTTGCATGGTTACAGGATATCAATTATGATTTCTTTGGAGTGACATATCAAATAAATGAAAAGGTTACTTTTGGCGGATCTGCTCAATATCTTGGTTATGGAAAAATAGAGGGATATGATTCCAATGATAATCCAACCGGGGAGGTTGGTTCGACTTTTGATGCGGCAGGCACTATTTCTATGGGTTATAAAGTAACTGATGGGATATCCTTTGGGGTGAGCGGCAAGTATGTCATGGTTTCGTTGGCGGGAATTCAGGGAACAGCACTGGCGGCAGATTTTGGTTTCAGATATGTAGGTCGTAACTATATGGTTGGTTTATCAGCAAATAATTGGGGAAACAAAATTGAATTTGAAGATGCTCAGAACAATCTCCCTGCTTCAATTCGCGGTGGTCTTGCCTTTAATCCTTTTGGTTCAGAGATTATGACGGCTTTTGAGATAGAAAAACAGGTTTATGGCGGGACGTCTTTTAAGAGTGGTTTGGAATATAATTTTGGCGAACGTTATTTTGCGCGAAGTGGGTACGCCCTTTCTAACGACAATAGCCAAGGGTTATCGCTTGGAGTCGGCGCCATAATTGGACCGTCTCAGATAGATTATACCTATTCACCGGTAAGCAATGGTTTGAATGATAATCTTCATAGATTTACGATAAGCTTTAAGCTGGATAAATAGGCCATCATCAACCTCTCTATAAATAAGGGCTAAATCTTATGATTTAGCCCTTTATTTTTTGACGAATTTTCCCAAACATATCGTATTGTTAATTGGACTAAGGGTATTCGAATTTGCCGAAATAGGCCGGATTCCTTCGGTAAACAACCAAAATTAAGTGAATTGAATCTACGCAATTCCTTGCAATTATGGTGATAATATATGCTATGCGTTGCATAGTTAGAGGATCAAAGTATTGAATAAGCGTAAATATAATTTGACCTGCCGTATCTGGAATGGGTTTGTAAGTTATTTATTCACAATATAATAACAATTGAGAAATGGGTATTTGTTAATTTATGGTTAAATTTGATTCTTGGAGGTTCTTTGGCAGTCAATTTGCTCAAGATTTAATAGACTGATTTTCATATCATTATTGTAATTAAGATTAGTATTGATAAAATAGCAATGAATAAGCAGATAAATAATAAC
>JAGVEJ010000055.1 GCA_020058225.1 Candidatus Zixiibacteriota bacterium
CAACGGATCTTTACATCTATCTAATGGTTGCGTTAGGTCCTAATTCTCCCCGAATTTGTTGGGGAGAATGAGACCTGACGCATTCGTTTGCCATGAATAAAGTTGTCGGGTCTCATCCCGAATCGCAGAGCGAATCGGGATTAGGATCCGACAAAACTTGAAATTTATTTCTGGGACACCACACTATAGGGCGTCTATGTCGGCTTCTTGGGGGAGAACAATTCCGGATTCGTTTTTCAGCCGCTCCATGCGGGATTTGATTCTATCATCGATATCAATAATTTTGGATTGTTTGAAAAATTCAATATTTTCGAGCGAGTGAAGCTCTGATAACTCTTCAAGTACGGCCGCTATTTTTCTGATGGCAGAATCAATTACATCAAGTTGCCGCGGCAACATACCAATCACCACTTCCGGAGTCTTATTCATGAGGGTCATTCTAATGACCTGGGAATTACCGGATATGGCCATGATGGCATTATTGACATAATGCGACAAAGTCGAAACCGCCATTGACTTGGCCTCAAGAAGCCCTTTTTCTCTTTCTTCTTCCAGAATTTTGCGGGTGAGGTCTTGTCGTTCTCTAAATAGATTCTGAATCGTCATATAAGTATTAAATATTTCTTGATTGGCCCGGGCGAGAATCGTTTCATAGTCTTCGACTTCAATTTCGGCGGCCTTTGCAAAAGCGAGGGAATCTTTGACAGACGAAATGACTATTTCGTCAAGTTGGGAAGTTTTTAATCCCAGCCGGCCGGAAATAAAACTGATTTTTGTGATTTTATCTTCAAGAAATTCTTCAGAACCAAAATAAATATCGCGGCTCAGTACAACCGCAAGGCGAATTATATCCTCAAATCGATCAGAAGATTTATTCCCAGGATTATTATGCTCACCAATGCCGGTGATTATATGCTGAGGCAATCTCCATTTCTGAGCGATGATTTTACCGACATCATGATGGGTTATTCCGAATATCTTTTTTTCTTCTTCAAATAGTGAGCCAGATTTTTTTGTGTTATTAATAACAGAACCGTAATTCTCGGGATGATGATGCAAAAAATATAGCAGGCCGACATCTTGGAAAAGCCCACAAGTGAAGGCATCTTCAGGTGTTGGATAATTGCAGGCCATGGCGATTTTTCGGCTGGTTATCGCTACCGAGATAATATTGGTATAAATAGTCGAGATATTTATTCCAAAAGTTCCTTTTATTTTCCCGCAATTAAAGATAGCGGCAGATAGGGCAAGGCATTTTACAGTTGTTATGCCAAGTACCATAACCGCCTGATGGATATTATTAATCGTATTGGTTAATCCATAGAAAGGGGAATTGGCAATTTTAAGAAGCCTTCCCGCAAGCGCCGGATCCCGGCTGATGGTATTGGAAAGTGAATCAATGCTGATTTCATCCTTGGCCGCCATTTCTAATATTTCCATAACGACATCGGGTAAAGCCATTAAGTCGCTGTTATGCGATATCTCGGCTGGAATATCAATAATTTTTATCTTTTGAGAATCTTGCATGTTATTGATTTAATCGGTAATTTTGCAGGAAAATTGACCAAAAAATAATCAGCTATTTTTGCCGGCGGGTTGAATCTTTAATATAAGTTCAGATAATTGCTCAAGACGGAATGGCTTATTAAGCAAATAATCTACGCCCGCTTTTCGGAGTTTTTCATCATCGATGGTTACCCCCCAACCTGTCGCCAAAATAATCGGCGTGGATTTGGAGACTGCTTTTATCCGAGATGCAAGCTCCAAACCAGACATTCCGGACATGGCCAGATCGGCGATGACAATATCCGGATGATGACTCTCAAAAAGGGCTAAACCATCACGGGCGTTACGGGCGGTGATAATTTTATAACCAAGCGACTGCGACATAGCAACCAAAAGGTCAAGAATTACCACCTGATCGTCCACTGCCAATATGGTCAGCGGTTCCGTAGCTGAATGAAATTTTGGAGAAGCCGACAAGCTTTTGGGGAAAAATCTAAAAGAATAATAGGATGGCGTCTTACTAAACCTGTCATAGGCAAATTCAGCTCCGATAAAGTGAAGGTTCTTGATAAAATCGGCCTTTTTAGTTTCGCCCTCAAGAGAGGATGGAGAAACGTATTTTCCAAAACCGGCCACCGGTTCAACCGAAGGGAAATTCTTGCGGTGTTTTGAAATATCAAGGAAAGCTGAACCTCTCTGTACATAGGTGTTAAAAGTTATGATTTCATCATCGCCAATATTATCTGCGAAATGTTTGCATATCGAATCCAGGAATGAATTCAATTCCCCCCGCTTGATTCCGAGTCGGGGAATTTCCTTTAATTTAAGATTTACTTCCAGAGGTCTCTCCCCCACCAAGTAGAGATTGCCGGAGATATTATTTTGGGCAAATTTTTCTTTGATGATTTGATTTAAATCCGCATCGGGGTTATAACTGTAGATATCACGATTATCAGAATATAATCTTTTTATGGCAAGTGTAACTGTATCAGCCGATCTCAAAATTGCCTTGAATGAATTGGTCATATCTCCCGACAAATTCGGATCCTGCAATGCCACCTGACAGTGTCCAGAGATAGCTGTCAAAGAATTATTAATTTCATTTATTTGCATGGCTGAATTTTCAGGCAGTTTTCCTGAGGACAGAGCTTTTGGGGAAACAACTCCGGCGCCGGCAATT
The DNA here is from genome assembly GCA_020058225.1 of Candidatus Zixiibacteriota bacterium. Lineage (GTDB taxonomy): Bacteria > Zixibacteria > MSB-5A5 > GN15 > PGXB01 > JAGVEJ01. The sequence goes on from JAGVEJ010000055.1 coordinate 2,687, forward strand.
TCGAATTTGAGATTGATAAGGCCAAAGGCAACGGATAGGAAGCGATGTCGTTCCATGTTCTCTGCTATAGAACCGTTAATTCCAAATATAGTGACAATATATTCGACACGCCCATCAATTAGGAGCGGATAGTCACCCTGAAAAGATGGTTCTCTACCAATGGCGAAAAATCTTTTCAAGATATTTCCATTCTCATCATCATAAGATGAAATATTCTCCACCACCTCGGTCATCCCAAAAAGCGCCTCAATCGTTTTCATCGCGGCCGCGCGGCCGGTTGAGGCCTCGCCATAGGCCAGCAGAAAATCACCCATTCCCTCATGTGATTGATTGCTATGAAATATCTCAAAATGGTCATTTTGCCGTCGGAAACAAAACATAATTGAATCCGGCGCCAAAAGACGGGCAAAAATCTCAGTAATAGCTTTTATATCTTTTTCTGGCGAATCGATTGAGGTTTTCAGACGAAGAATGGCGGAAATTGACTCCATCCCACGATTGCGGGAATCCGATAGATTCTTGGAAATTGCGTTGTTGATTACCAAGTTTCCAATAGCGGCAACTGTTTCAAATATTTTTATATCATATTCTGATAGAGAAAATTGG
>JAGVEJ010000127.1 GCA_020058225.1 Candidatus Zixiibacteriota bacterium
AGAATAATTATATTCCGTTAAACGAACAGAATGACGATTTAATGATTTATCCATTATTTCTGTAGGGGCACACGGCGTGTGCCCTTCTTATATTATTTTTTGGCGCATAGCGGGTACATGGGGCGCATGCCGGCCACAGAAGAATGATTTATCCATTATATCCGTAGGGGCGCACGGCGTGCGCCCGTTTTATATTGTATGGGTGCATGTCGGTACATTGGGCGCATGCCATGCGCCCCTACGCGGAATCATCAATTCGCACACCCGATCTTCGGCGCTGGGCCGCCCTTATAAAGATAATTTATCAAATAGGTAATATCCTGAATATTGACAATGCAACTGCCATTTACATCTCCCACTTTTAGAGGACTCGGCGCCGTGGCATGCTTGTATAAATAATTTATCAGAAAGGTTATATCCAAAATATTTACATTCCAATCGCCGCTGGCATCGCCGAGCTTCCATGTTCGGAAATTTAATATGTTCCCGCTATTCCGATACCGCCCGGTCTCATCGGTCGCTTTCACCTTCCACCAATACCGCGTGCCAAAAAACAGGCTGTCGGTCGCATCATACTGATTTTCCTCCGGCGGAATTTGGGTATCGATTATCTTCACATATTGGAAATTGCTGTCCAGCGCCAGATATAATGTATATCGCACCATATCGAGCGGATCGGGGTCGGTCGCAAGTCCCCAGACAAAATGCGGCAACATATCAAAGACAATATTCCCCGATGTATCGGGGGGAATAATCAGATCAAACGGCCAGGGCGTTTCCTCGACCGCATTGACCCAGAGCTCTTTTGATTCCGACCAGGGCGATTTCTCATACTGGTCGAACGCCCGCCCCCACCAGAGATACCGCCAATTTTCATTTAGCTCAACTGGCACCTGCCATCCGGTCGAATCATTCCCCTGAACAATATTCGAATCCTCAATCGGCTCACCGCTACCATGCATACTATGATTGACAATCTTGAAATCGTAAGTGAGAGTATCGTTTTCGGCATCGGTGGAATTTTGTACATAGAGCGTCGGCATAGTAGTATTTACAATGCCGTTATTCGGCGGCGATGTCAGCACAGGTACAGACGGCACGGAGTTCATACGGAAAGTCGTATAGTACCAATTTGACCAGACTACTCCATTATGGACTCGTAATCGCAAATAATATGTCTCGCCATCGATAAGCGGTGCGCCAGCGTAGGTGACGAAAGTGTCGGCAGATGCCACCGGCCCCGGATCCCACATCTCCGCAACGGCCCAGTCGGAATCCGAGCCAAAGGCAATTTCAATTGAATCCTGTGGCAAATCCGCACAATCAAAATAATTCCAAACAATCTTGGGGCAGTTATTTACAATATTTGATGGAACCTCTGAAATTCCAAAATGAAGATCTGCAAGAATAGGACGTTGCGGCCAGGCAAAGCCATAAATTGAATCGATTGATACTGGAGTGAATGGAGTGATTACTTGGCCAAAGACAAGCTGGATATATGCGATCATAGCAGTTGATTGACACATAAGATGAGTCGTATCTGACCATGTGAAACTGATTGTGTCATTCTCTCTGGACAATATTAAATCCGACGGTATATAATTTCGGGGGTGTTCCTGATAGCAATCGCCTGTCGGAGGTACTGATCCATTTAAAATCCAATCCTGTGGTGAATCCCAAAGCCTAAAGGCATATATTGAGGTGCCAGATTCATCAAGCAATTCGACTCTGAACTGATTATAAGCGGCATCGTCATAATGAAATGATATATGGACGCTAAAATCCTTAGGGGCAATGAATTCTGTGCGCAAAGATAACATAGCCCAAGGCCCCTCAGGGGTTCCATTCGTAATACTTTTGATAGTCAACCAGCTTCCACCGACCAAAACATCAGAATCAGCTCCCCCAAACCTCTGCCAAATTGGTGAAAGGCTCTCGCCCTCAAAGTGTTCGTATAATGTGTCACATTGAATTGTGTCTTGATATATTATGCTATCAATTTCTACGATAAAGCATTGAGGATCGATAAACCAATTTCTTGAATCATTCCAGAGACAATCTTCAGGACCGAGCGATATGTAGTCTTCGCCAGAAAATGCTTCATTTGGTTCGCCGGCTCGCCATGCCGTGAATGTCCATATTTCGCCAGAAATCCATAGCCAATTTCCTTCTGATATTTCATCAGTGCCCCCCAAAAAAGTAGTATAAGGCTGAGCAAGCCCGCAAATGAAATTATTTTCATCCAGGGTGGTCGCGGTTGCCAAATACCCGCCAAGAGCGATTGCAGAATCCCGACATTGATGCCATGTGAAATTCGCAGGGATTAAGATTCTCTCGAAATAATGTCCATTGCCTGCAAAAAATGAACCGGCATAGACTTTTGCAGAGATGAATACTATACACCCCAGTATGGTGACAAGTAATATCCTATTAACTCTTTTTCTCATAAAATCCGTCCCTCGATAGGTAAATTAATTTCTAACCCGTTGATTTTAGTATACCGGCCATCATGGATAATGCAAATGAAAATTGGCTACCAAACAGAAGAATCTCAACGCAAGCGGTGGGGTACCAAGGCCTCCATGTGGGCAATATGTTATTATTACTGTCCCTTCAGAATAAAAGACTGAAGTTATTCATAAAAATTCCCGGTATTTGTATCCAACAACAATTTTCTAAGTTTGGCATATTCTTCCAGCCACTTTCTCATTACAAAACACACACATAGCAGAAAGACAGCATCCGCGATGAAAAATACCCATTGAATCATGCAAACGTTTTTATACAGTACAGGGATGTAAAAACCCAATGTTAAGACAGATATGATTATTGCGGGTGTTGTAAAGATGTATGAACCCAATATTAAGACAGATATAATTATCGCCGGGATTATGTTATTTAGGCAATAATATTCATACATTATTTGCTCTATACAGCCAATTGTATAAGCATGGTCCACTCTATAGGTATTTTCTGGCCGCTTACATATATTAATTCTCCATGTGCAAAACTCATCATATTTTTCAAACATACCTCTATTCCGTATTGAGGTAAGCAACCGATATATACGTGGCTCAATTATGATACCCACAAGAAGAGTCAGTAATATTGAAAAAAGAAGATAAAAGGTCCAAGCATATGGAGTCGTTATGGAAAATGAGGGGTAAAATGTCTGGCGTAATGAATAATAAATAAGCAATCCATTGAACACGCCAGGAACGATAGTCGAAATAAGATAATCCTGAGTTACTCTTGGAAATTGTAACATATTCTAAACCTTATAATTATGAGCTCCAATTCCATAACAAAATGCATGAACTTTTATCTCAATCCACCGCCGCGGTTATCCCTGCCTGTATGGTCGGTTGGTCGGCCGGAACATGAATTGTGGCGGAGAAGATCAAGATCGGAGCAAAAACCATTAATGCCAATAAGCCAAATATTTTAGCGATTTGTTTCACGGAAGACCCTCCTTTGGTTGACAATAATATGGATATATTTGTTTACAATATAATAAAATGCCGTGAGTCAGCAAGGACTTTTTGCATCAAAATGGGAGAATTAGCGAAAAAATTCCATCAGGAAAGGATTCCTGACGGCGCCTTTGGGTACAAGACTTTATCCGGCAATATGTTATTGTAGGGACACACGGCGTGTGACCTTCTTATATTGTTCTATGGGTGCATGTCGGTACATTGGGCGCATGCCATGCGCCCCTACCGTCGTGATAATGGAATTGTGTCAGGGAATCCGCCGCGGCGGACTGACGGCGGGCACAAAAAGGGCAGACGGGCAGATGTGGATTCGCCACGGCGAACCGCGCACGTAATCCTACCCTACAAGGTCTTATCCGGCAATATGTTATTGTAGGGACACACGGCGTGTGCCCTTCTTATATTGTTCCATGGGCGCGGGCCGGTACATTGGGCGTATGCCGGTTATTGGGCGCATGCCATGCGCCCCCTACGATTATATAATGGGAATTCCGTCAGGAAGGGGTTTTCGACGGCGCCTTTGGGAAATAGATATTTCTGAGGCAATAAAGCGCATGAAATGTCATTCCCGCGCAAGCCATTAGGTTCGGCTCAGACGGACGGGAACCCAGAAACTGGTAACCCATCCAGAGCCTTGCGACGGATGGGATTTTTTAGGCATCGCAGATTGCCAATTATTGCCCACCCGCCGCTCGCCTATGGCGAGCTCTGGGTGGGGTGCCAATGTGGAAGCCCGTGTCAAGGCACGACGGGATGACAGATCGGGGTATGGCGATGAACTTGGCCGTCGGGCTCCGGCTCTTGACGGAAATGAGCACAATTGCTATGACATACGCTCATTCCGCTTTTCCAAGCTCTCCACCATACCGTAATACCTTTTCCCCCATCTTTCCCAAATATCAACAGGGGGATACCTTCTATATTCCGTTTCCCACGGTTTTTTAAAACGCCGCTTGAGCTTTTGGCATTTCTTTATTAACTTCCTCGCCTAATTTGAAAATAGGTGCAAATGATTGACTGATTCTATTCCATATCTTGGCGAATCGCTGGCCTTACTGACGGCCTTGATCTGGGCCTTTGCGGTAATCCTCTTCAAAAAAAGCGGCGAGAAACTGCACCCGATTGCCCTCAATCTTTTCAAAAATGCCCTGGCCTTTGTGCTTCTGATCCCGACAATATGGATTTCCGGCGAAACTTTGTTCCGCAATGTTCCGCTCAATGATTATATTCTTCTTTTTATAAGCGGCCTGCTTGGGCTTGGGATTGCCGACACCCTTTTCTTTAAAAGCCTCAATCTCTTGGGCGCCGGGCTTTCTTCCATTGTAACCTGCCTCTATAGTCCCTTTATAATTACCCTCTCCGTTATTTTTCTTGGCGAAAAATTGACAACACTCCAAATTGTGGGAATTGTAATAATTCTCTCGGCCATCCTGGCCGCGACCGGCTCGAATGGAAATCAAACCATCTCGCGACGAAATCTTTTTCTGGGTATTATTCTCGCGGTAATCGCGAATGCCGCCACAGCCATTGGAGTGGTAATGATTAAACCGTTACTCAATCGTTCGCCGCTCTTATGGGCGACAGAGATTCGATTAATCAGCGGCTTTTTGGTCGCCGCTTTAGTCCTCTATTTTCATTCTGGAAGAAGCAAAATTATCCGGCCACAGATGAATCGCCGCGGATGGTTTTACACCATTGCCGGTTCTTTTATGGGGGCATATTTAGCAATGATACTCTGGCTGGCCGGAATGAAATTGTCGCAGGCTTCGATCGCCGCGGCCCTAAATCAAACCAGCAGTATCTATATTTTTTTATTTGCCGCCCTTTTACTAAAAGAGCCGGTTAACCTCAGAAGAATAATCGGCATTTTGATGGGGGTGGCTGGGACGATGCTTGTCACTTTTGGTTAGAATGCCATTTATTTTATTACATTTCAATAATATATCAAATATTGGGGAAAGAGTTCATATCTGTTGCGAATGATTATAGCTCGATACTGTGTCAAAACTACAAGGGGTTTTGATCTACAAGATCATATTCGGCAATATGTTATTGTAGGGACACACGGCGTGTGACCTTCTTAAATTATTCCATGGGCGCATGCCGGACATTGGGCGCATGCCATGCGCCCCTACCGTCGTGATAATGGAATTGTGTCAGGAATCCGCGGCGGCGGACTGCCGGCACAGTCTTGTAGTTAGAAACCCTTGTGCCTGTCCCGACCTTTGGTCGGGAGTTTCGACATTCCTTTCTTACACCCCGTACAACTCGCCGTATTTCGTCTTTAAATAAATCATCAACGGCTTATGGCTTAGCGGTTTCCCCGTGACAACCTGCACCAGGTTCTCCGCGCGATATCTTTTGCCATGAGTATGAATATTTTTATTCAGCCAAGTTTTTAATGTATCATACTTGCCGATTTCATATTGGTGTTCAAGGTCCTTTATTTCCTCTTTCGCTTTGGCGAAGAACTGCGCCGAATAGAGATTGCCCAGAGTGTATGTCGGGAAATATCCGATATATCCGGCCGACCAGTGTACATCCTGTAAACAGCCTTCAGCGTCATTTTTGGGCATCAAACCAAAATACTTCTTGAATTTCTCATTCCATGCGCCCGGAATATCTTTTACCGCCAAATCGCCTTTCAAAAAGGCAAATTCGATTTCGAAGCGAAGCAAAATATGAAGATTATAAGTTACTTCGTCGGCTTCTACCCGTATAAACGATGGCCGCACATCATTGATGGCAAAATAAAAATCTTCGAATTTGACATTGGACAACGCCTCAGGAAACATCTGCTGAGCACGCGGAAAGAAATGTTTCCAGAAGGCTTTACTGCGCCCGACCAGATTTTCCCACATTCTTGATTGCGATTCGTGAATCCCTAGTGATACCGAATTGCCGCGAGGCGTTCCATGGTGAGCATCATCAAGACCCTGATCATAAATTCCGTGGCCGGATTCATGCAGGATGCCGAAGAAAGCTTGGCCAAAATGATGTGGATTATAGCGGGTGGTTATGCGTGTATCACCCGGAGCAATTCCGCTACAGAAAGGATGAGTGGTTACATCAAGTCTTCCGGCGTGGAAATCAAATCCGATAGCGGCCGAGCCGGATTGGCCGAACATCGCTTGTCTATCAACCGGATACTCCCGCTCCAAAATCGAGATGTCCGCCCTTTTCTTTGAATTCATGATGGCGGCGGCCAAATCGACCAGTTCTTTACGGAAATCCTCGAATACTTTTCCAACAGATTCATGGGTTGCCCCCGGTTCGTAATTATCAAGCAGAGCGTCGTAGGCTTCTTTTTTGTATCCGAGACAGCCTGCCAGATCCAATTCGAGCTTGATTATTTTTTCCAGCCACGGCAGAAATTTGGGGTAATTAGATTCTTTGCGAGCCTCGGCCCAGATCCCCTGCGCCATGGTGGTGGTATGACTGATTTCTTCAACCAATTTTTGCGGGATTTTGACCGACTTATCGTAGGAATATCTGGTCTCGCGGATATTAACCGCGCTGTCGGAGAGAGGGTCATTCATCAAAGGCGATTTTTCTAATTCCGATAGAATTTCGCCGATTTTGGGATCGGTGAATTTTTTGTGCGCCATTCCGGCCAGATATGAAATTTGATCGGCGCGTGATTTGGAGCCGGCGCGAGGCATATAGGTTCGCTCGTCCCAGCCGAGAAGTCCCTCGCAGGCGCCGATGATAGATATTTCTTTCAGCCGTTCGAGTAGTTCTTTGTAGAGCTCTTCATGGCTATTTGACATGGCGTTCCTTTCTCATGGTCTTTGATCATTTATATAAATATAATAAAAATGAGGGAAAAGGGAAAGGGGGGGAGGCGTTTTTATACGAGATTTTGTGAGGGAGGGTTTGATAAATTAAACTCCTACTTTTTGAGGGGCGGCGCACAGATTAACCACTACATCCTTGCCATGCCTCTAAACACGGCGTGGAGTTTTTGTAGGTCATGGTTGACCTACTATGATATTATTAGGGCAAAAGTTATGCTGTTCTTCAATTTGAAT
>JAGVEJ010000166.1 GCA_020058225.1 Candidatus Zixiibacteriota bacterium
ATTCTTGGTGATAATATTTTCCTCTTCGTATTATTAAATAATTTGCTTATTCTGAGTGACGGGATAATTAATGTCCGAAAATATTGAAAACAACCGACAATCCAAGTCCAAAGATGCTACCACCATTCAGGCGGCGACAGAAGTTTTGGAGGGACAAGGCAAAAGAGGGCTCTTGGCTCGCCTGATGCCATTTCTTGGCCCGGCCTTTGTTGCCAGTGTCGCCTACATGGATCCGGGTAATTTCGCTACCAATATTCAGGGTGGAGCCCGCTTTGGATACATGCTACTCTGGGTCATCGTGGCCAGCAATCTAATGGCGATGCTCATCCAGACGCTCTCCGCTAAATTGGGAATAGCCACAGGGTTTAATCTTGCCGAAGTCTGCCGCGCCGAATTTCATAAATCCATAGTGATAGGAATGTGGATTCTGGCGGAAATAGTCGCCATGGCTACCGACCTTGCCGAATTTCTTGGAGCCGCCTTGGGATTTCAACTTCTTTTTCATATCCCCCTGCTCTGGGGGGCATTTCTTGCCGCCATTGCAACCATGATTATCCTCAGTCTGGAAAAATATGGTTTCAGACCTCTGGAAGCTGTCATTACGGCGCTGGTGGGAGTTATAGCAGGATGCTATCTAATTGAAACATTCATTGGCCGCCCGGATTGGGGCGCTATAGCGTACAATGCGGTCATCCCGCAATTCAGCGGAACAGAAAGCATCTTATTGGCCTCGGGAATACTGGGCGCAACCGTTATGCCGCACGTTATTTATCTTCATTCGGCCTTGACCCAGGGACGTATTATAACCCGTGATCCGGCGCAACTTAAAAAATTATACCGCTTTGAGATTATTGATGTCATTATAGCAATGGGAGCCGCCGGTTTGATTAATGCGGCGATGCTGATTATGGCGGCATCAACCTTTCATTATGCCGGAATGAGTGAAATCGCCTCCATTGAAGAAGCCCATAGGACATTAACCCCACTTTTAGGAAAGGCCTCCAGCTGGATTTTTGCCATTTCGCTACTTGCATCAGGGCTATCTTCCGCCGCTGTTGGTACCATGTCCGGGCAGGTTATTATGAATGGATTTATCAAACGGAAAATACCTATCACCGTAAGAAGGCTTGTCACCATGCTTCCTCCTCTGATAGTCATCGCCATCGGTCTTGACCCCACAAGGACTTTAGTTCTTAGTCAGGTTATTCTCAGCTTCGGCATTCCTTTTGCCCTGATACCATTGGTCATGTTTACATCAAAGCAAAATATCATGGGAGTCCTGGTTAATCATAAAATAACAACTTTGGCCATATCCGTCGTGGCAGGCTTGATTGTTAGTCTAAATATATTCCTACTCTATCAAACATTTTTGGGAGACTAATTGTGGAACAGGCAAACGGCACAAATGAAGAAAAAAAAGATATCGTTCTGATGATTCCTCTTGATGGTTCCCACATGGCGGAAGCGGCGTTGGCCATAGCCGAACCAATTGCCTCTCATTGCAAAGCCAAAATAATACTCCTCCATGTTATTGAAAAAGGCGCACGTCCTTCTATTCATGGAGAGAAGCATCTTACCAATGTCGAAGAAGCCGAGAAATATCTTAGCGATATCTCCCAGCGCCTTGAAACTGCGGGAATTACGGTTGATACACATGTTCATCCCAACAAGGAGGGTGATGTGGCCAAAAGTATTGTTGAGCATGCCCGCGAAATGAATCCCAATTTGGTAGTAATGTGCACCCATGGACATGGCGGAATTCGTGATATCATATTCGGCAATATTGCTCAACAAACGCTTCGAAAAGGAACTTGGCCGATTCTTCTTGTTCCTCCCAAAATTTCAGATAAAGCATCTTCTATTGTATTCAATAGAATTCTCCTGCCACTTGATGGGATGCATGGCCATGAGAAAGCGCTTAATATTGTCATACCTATTGCATGTGCTTTCAAGGCCGAACTTCGTCTGCTTCTGGTGATCCCCACCCAATGGGAATTGGCCGGAGAACAAGGATTGATGAGCAGATTTCTTCCCACTGCCACGAGGGCGGTACTGGATTTGGCGGTGCAAGGCGCAAAAGAATATCTTATCAAAATAATTGAGCAATGCCAAAATGAAAATATATCCGCCAAGGCCGAAGTGCTTCGAGGCAACACCGTTGCCGAAGTTCTTGATCATGCTGATAAAATTGAGGCTGATTTGATTGTCCTCAGCAGTCACGGACGCGCCGGTCTTGATGCTCTGCTTTCCGGAAGCATAGCGCCGAGAATTATGGGGAAGGCTGGACGACCGTTATTGCTGGTCAAAAGCGAATGATCCCTATTTCCGATATGTTTTTTTCGAAAAGAATATGACAGTATAGGTTAAAACCCTGAGGCTATCCCGACCTTTGTGACTTGTTGAAAAACCCCCAAAATGTGGGCGGCTCGCCGCGGCGAGTCCTCATCTGCCCCTAAGCTATTGAGTAACACTGGCATTCGACACCTGTGGTTAAGCAACAACCAATCAATGCGAATAAAATCCTTCTTCTTTATGCCGTACAATCTCCCCTTCAATCATATAAATAACATCCTCGGCGATATTTGTGGCATGGTCGGCAATGCGCTCGAGTTGGCGCGATACCGCCAGTAGATTTATCAAGCAATCAATCCGCTGGGGATTTTGCAGTATCCCTTCCTGCACTTGAGAGTACATTTGCCGATGCATAGCATCGATTTCATCGTCAGAGACGGCTACTTCCCGGGCAAGTTTCAAATCCAAATTTACCAGTGAGTCAAGGCTTTTCCTCAGCATGGATTGTGACAACTCGGACATTCTGGGGAAATCAAAGGGAATATCGACCTTCTCCTTGGTGGCCAAATAGACGCCTCGCTCGGCAATATTGACGGCGAGATCGCCGATTCTTTCCAAATCATTATTTATTTTCAGAACCGCAATAATAAACCGTAAATCAATCGCCACCGGCTGATTCAAAGCCAGTATCTTTAGACATTCCTCTTCCACATCAACTTCCATCTGATCAATCTCCGGATCGGTTTCTATTACCTTATTGGCCAATTTCAAGTCTCTTTCGGCGATTGATTTAACCGCCTTATGGACACTATCTTCCACTATGGCGCTAAGCGTGAGAATTTTTTTCTTCAATCCATCTATTTCTCTTTGAAGATGCCGTACCATCCTTCATTCCTTCCTTACCCAAATCGTCCGGTTATATAATCTTCCGTTTTCTTGAGTCTTGGCTTGGTAAATAGTTTCTTGGTATTATCGAACTCAATCATGTAACCTTCATAGAAGAAAGCCGTGGAATCGGAAATGCGCGCCGCCTGTTGCATGTTATGGGTTACTATCACTATAGTATAATTATTTTTCAATTCGGCAATCAATTCCTCAATTTTCGCCGTCGAAATCGGGTCAAGGGCCGATGCCGGTTCATCCATAAGCAATACTTCCGGTCTAACTGCCAAGGCCCGCGCAATACAGAGTCTTTGCTGTTGTCCACCGGAAAGCATATAAGCGCTATTATTCAGTTTATCCTTCACCTCATCCCAAAGATAGGCTTTTTTCAATGTATCCTCAACCGCATTGGCAATTATTCTTCTATCGGCAATTCCGTTAACCTTCAGCCCATAAGCAACATTCTCAAAAATTGATTTCGGGAAGGGATTTGATTTTTGGAAAACCATTCCGATTCGGGTCCTCAGCGAGGAGACATCCTTAATATCTTTATAAATATCAATCCCATCAAGAATGACTTTACCGGTTAATTTTGTATTGGGAATGGTATCATTCATTCGGTTTAAAGTACGGATAAAAGTAGATTTACCGCACCCTGACGGTCCAATTAGCGCGGTCACTTTATTCGTTTCAATATCAAGGGAAACATTAAACAATGCCTGTGAACGGCCATAATAAAAATCGATCTCCTTCACCAAAATTTTTATTGGGGAATTTGTTGAAACATTCCCCATTGGAGTCTCCCCCATTTCATCATCCTTATTCATTTTTCCTATTTCATCAAGCATTAATCCGCCTCGAGCGAATTCTTGACCGGATAAATATGGCAATAAAATTCAGTAGAAACGTCAAAACCAAAAGCACCAATACTGTGCCAAACAAAATAGGTTTGGTGGCCTCAATATCGGGCGATTGGGTTGCCATTACATAAACATGATAACCCAAAACCATAAACTGATCGCTCAATTTTGATGGAAGATATGGCAAATAATAAGCCGCTCCGGTAAACATAATCGGCGCAACCTCGCCCGCTCCCCTACTAACTCCTAATATGGCGCCCGTAAAAATACCGGGCAAAGCCTGCGGAATAATGATTCTTCTGATTGTCTGTAATTTAGTAGCGCCCAAGGCATAGCTGGCCTCCTTTAATTCACGCGGGATGGTGCGTAGCGCCTCTTCCGTGGATACAATTACCACCGGCAGGGTTAATAGCGCAAGAGTTAGCGATGCCCAAATAATTGCCGGTTGTCCCCAAATAGGCCGACCATCGCCATATAATATCGAATCCATACCTGAGCCGATAAATCCCACAAAAAAGCCAAGCCCAAATAATCCGAATACAATCGATGGCACCCCTGCCAGATTATTAATAGCCACTCTTATTAATCTGGTTACAGTAGAATCCGGACGAGTATATTCCTGCAAAAAAACGGCTGTCAGAACACCTACCGGCACAACGGCAATAACCATGAGAAAAACAAGCGCAACGGTGCCGAATATTGCGGGGAATATGCCTCCGCCTTCCATCCCATTCTCCGGCGGATGAGTCAAAAACTCAAGACTGATTACCCCAATCCCCTCAAGAAAGATTATGAACATTATGACAGCCAGCATAAGAAAGATGATTATAACCGCCGATAGTGTAAGAGCCTTGGGAATCATCCCGCCCGAACGAGCTTTAAACTCATATGAAATCTGATCTTTGGGCAGGGAAACCTGATTGTAAATCGGCACGCCACTCATCGCATTTTCCCCTGAATTCTTTCCTTAAGCCGATTAAGGATAATATCGCCGCCCAGATTAATTATAAAAGTAAATAGGAAGAGCAGGGTGCCAATAAAAAATAACACATTATAATGTGCGCTTCCAAAGACAACTTCAGCCATTTCAGCGGCCACAGTTGCGGAAAAGGTTCTTATCGAATCGGTGAAACTCGCCGAGATTATGGCCGCATTGCCGGAAGCCATCAGTACAATCATCGTCTCACCGATCGCTCTTCCAAATCCAAGCACAATACCGGCCGAAATTCCCGGCAGAGCGGCAGGCAATACCATGGTAAATGAAACCTGCCAGGAATTGGCCCCGAGCGCTATGGCGGCATCACGCAATGATTGAGGCACTGCGGTCATGGCATCCTCAGCCACAGTGAATATCACCGGAATGACCGTTATTCCAAGAGCAATACCGGCATTCAGTGCATTAAGACGAAATGTCAGGCCAAGCGTTTTCTGAAGCAATGTCGCCAGCATTACAAGAGCAAAAAAGCCCAGTACAACTGATGGTATGCCGGCCAATAACTCCACAATCGGCTTGATTATTTCACGAAATCTTCTTGGAGCGAATTCTGAAGCATAAATAGCCGCTCCAACTCCAAGCGGAATGGCAAAAAGCATGGCAATGATGGCCGCTTTTAATGTTCCAAGAAAAAGAGGCAGTAGCGAGTACTTGGGAACTTCGGAATTTGGTTGCCATGACCATTTCGGTTCCCTTCCTTTATAGAATTCCTGCTTAAATGTCATTTTATCAAGACTGGCTTCCTGCTGTACTTCAGAGCTGGTAAAAATCGGCAGAGCCTCTTTAAAAATAAAAATGAATATCAGCAGAATGCTTATAAGCGCTACGAAGGCATTAATGGCGATAAATTTCTCGCCAAGGAATTCCCTTACCTTCGATTTTGGCTTAAATTTGTATTGCTCCATATATTATAAATAGGTGGGGAGCTTAATCTCCCCACCCGATAACAAATAGAGAGGAGGGTATTAAGTAAAGGATTATTTTACAATGTTCTTCTCGGCCATTTCTTTGGGAAGCGGAATATAATCCACTTCTTCGGCAATCTTTTTCCCCTCTTCCGAGAGAGTCCAATTCACCAACTTCTTCAACTCGCCCGTCGGGACTCCATTAAAAAACCAATAGAGCTCTCTGGAAATCGGGTATGAACCATTCGAAACGGTCTCCAGCGATGGAGTAATCGCTTTGGATGTGTCATTTTTCTTGACAGCCGCATACCTGACACCTTTGGCCCAAGCAATACCGCCATATCCTATTCCATATTTATCTTTGGCAACGGCATGAACCACGGCGGCCGTTCCCGGCAAGGTCTGCGTCTGGTCAACATAATCTTCCTCGTTAAGAACATGCTCTTTAAAGAAGGCATAGGTCCCCGAATTATTCTCACGGCCATACAAAATTATCTGATGGTCGCCACCCCCAACTTCCTTCCAGTTGGTAATAGCGCCGGTGTATATACCCTTAAGCTGGGCAAATGATAATTCATTAACCGAATTATCAATATTTAGGAATATGGCGATTCCATCAAGAGCAACCGAAACGCGATACGGCGATATTCCCTTTTCCTTGGCCTGCTTATATTCCTTCTCCTTCATATCGCGCGAGGCTTCACAAACATCGGTTGTGCCGTTTAATAATGCGGCAATCCCTGTGCCGGTGCCGCCGCCGGAGACCTGAATCACAGAGCCCGGATTCTTTTTCATGTACTCCTCAGCCCATCTTTGTCCAAGACGAACCAGTGTATCGGATCCCTTGATTGTGATATTACCCGCCAGCGCTATGC
>JAGVEJ010000101.1 GCA_020058225.1 Candidatus Zixiibacteriota bacterium
GTCGAAAATCTGGTCAAAATGTCCCCTTCTATGAAGCCCAAAAACAAAACTATTATCTTCGCCGGCATTGAAAGAATATTCCATCTTGTTCCGGTAAAAAAATCGGTTATCCGAACCGATTGCATCCTCTACTTCAACGTTATCAATCCTTCCTATATGTTTTAAACAATCGACAACTTGTTTCCGCTTAAAATAAAGTTGTTTGGCATAATCAAGGTCTTGCCATGAACATCCCCCGCAAATATCAAAATGACGGCATTGGGCCGCGACGCGGTCAGAGGATTTTTCGATTAACTCCAAGACATGCGCAAAATTATATCGAGCCTTTTTTTTGACAATTACCGCTCTCACGGTCTCGCCAGGCAGACCGGCATCGAAAAATATAATTTTCCCGTCCAATTCACCGACCGCTTTTCCGTCAAAAGCGAGATCGGTAATTTGCGCCTCAAAAATATTTCCCCGGCGTGTATCATTAGTTATATTTGACATCGGGCAAATATAATACTTGAACTCAATCTCAAAAAGGGTAAAATATCGAATATTTTCAAAGGTGTTTATTTTGAAATTCGAGAGTTCTTCTTATCTTGAGATAGTATCTACTTTTTGAACTTGTGCCAGACAAACCACACTACGCCGGCAAGAATTATGATACCTATCACCAAATCTGCTTGGTGGAAGTATTTCCCCAACGTATTCCAGTTGTCGCCAAGAAGTTTCCCTATATATGCCAGAGCCCAGCACCAGGGGAGTGAGCCAAGAAACGTATATATTACAAACTTGATAAAGCTCATTTTCGCAATACCGGCCGGAAGCGATATAAATGTCCGAATCACGGGTAGAAGGCGTGATACGAAAATCGCTGTGTCGCCATATTTTTTGGTCCAACGTTCGGCAGAATCGATTTCCTTTTTGGACAGCAATATATATTTGCCATATTTCTCCAGAAAAGGTCTCCCGCCATAATATCCGGCTACATAGGCAATTACGGAACCCACTACACAACCGAATGCTCCGGCCAGCGATACTCCCAGCATGGTAAACCGCCCGCTCGATACAAGTGAACCGGAAAAAGGCATGATAATTTCCGACGGCAGGGGGATGCAGGCCGATTCGATTCCCATAGTAAGCACAATGCCTGAATACCCCATTTGTGATATAATATTAATTATCCATTGTGCAATCGGTTGTATGATGGATTCAAACATGAAGCCCTTTCTGTATTTGATGGAATAATTCCTGATAAGACCGCGCTGTCGCTTTATTCATCTGATGTCAGCTTCTCAATTTTCAAACGTTTTATACGATTACCTTCCGCCTGAAGCACCGTAAATTTTACACCCTCAAAAATTATCTGCTCTTTTGGCATGGCCGGATGCCCGAGCCGATCAAAGACAAGGCCGGCAAGGGTTTCGGGACCATCCTCAGGTAATTGCGTTCCGAAGCGGGCATTGAGATCATCGACCCGGAAGGCGCCGGCGGCAAATGCCACCAGGTCATCTTTTATATCAAATTCTTTTTGCTCTGTATCGTGCTCATCCTGTATTTCGCCGACAATTTCCTCCAGTAAATCCTCAAGCGTAATCAAACCGGCGGTGCCGCCAAATTCATCAAGAACAATCGCCACATGCATTTTTTTCTGTTTGAATGTTCCCAATAGCATTTTTAATTTGATTGAATCCGGCACAAAGAGAGGTTTGCGGATAATATCTTTGATTATTATCAACTTCGAATGCTGAAGAACCCGTATTACATCTTTGGTATATATAATACCGATTATTTTATCCATTGTGCCCCGATATACCGGGTAGCGCGAAAATCCATTTTCCGTAATTATCTTAAGGGCCTTTTCGGTCGGGTTGTCAATATCTATACCGACTATTTCCGTACGGGGCGTCATCGCCTGACGCGCGGTAGTATCGGAAAAATTGAATACCGACTGTATTAGTTCCTGCTCGGTGGCATCAAAGACCCCTTTTTCAAGTCCATCCGCTATCATAATATTTATTTCATCTTCCGTGATTGCACTGCTCTCTGAAATCGGGCGAAAACCCAGCAAACGAATAAGACCTTTAGCCGTACCGGAAAGAATTCTTACAAAATAATGACTCATGCGTATAAAGAAACTCATTGGACCGGAAACAACCGTGGCAATTTTTTCCGGTCGTGCCAAGGCAATATATTTTGGTACGAGCTCTCCAAGTATTACCGATAAAAAGGAAACCGCAAAAACGATTATGAAGAAGGATATTGATTTGGCTGAAGCGGCAATTGAAGGAATAGGAATTTTGGCGATAAATGGTTCAATTGAATTCACGACGGTCATTCCACTGAACACTCCCGCCAATGTCCCGACAAATGTTATTCCTATTTGCACCGTCGCCAGAAATGATTCCGGTCGAGAGTGAATTTTCTCAGCCCTTTCGGCCGCCTTATTGCCATGCTTGGCCATCCGTTTCAGCTTACTTTTCCGGCTGGCAATAATGGAAAATTCGGACAGGGCAAAAAAGCCATTGGCGGCTATTAAAAGTAAAATTGCGATTGTTTCTATAAAAAGGTTATGCATTTCGACAATTTGGTTAAATTCCTTTCACATTCCAATATTAGCAATTTCATGGAATTTGGCGAGGATTTTTTTATGTGGAAATTTTCATTCGGACTCTGTATCGAGCCTCCAATGGCTTAACCTATTCGCCTTATGCGAAAAAAAGCAGCCGACTTTCAGGAAAATCGGCTACTATAATCATATATCCGATTGATATAATTATTGGCGCTATCCCAAATAACCGGTCATCGCAAGAGTCTGCAATCGCTTTATCCTTTCCTCAACCGGAGGATGTGTTGAAAACAGCGATGCGAAACCTTTTCCCGAAAGAGGATTGGCGATAAATAGATGCGCCGTTGCGGGACGCTGATCAAGATTCATTCTTACCGGAGCATTATGCAACTTCTGAAGCGCCGATGCCAGTGACAGATATTGATTAGTAATACGGCCGCCTTCGGCATCAGCCTTATATTCGCGGGTTCTTGATATTGCCATCTGTATCAACATCGCCGCCAATGGAGCCACAATCATCAATACAATCATTACAATCGGATTACTGCCGCCGCGGTTATCATCACGGGAATATCCGCCGAAGATCATCGACCAGCGCGCCATTGATGCCAACATCCCGATAGCGCTGGCCATGGTAGCGGCGATAGTGCCTATCAGCATATCTTTGTTGATAATATGTGCCAGTTCATGTCCGATGACTCCCTCAAGTTCATTATCATTCAGCAATTCGAGTAATCCCTCCGTCGCGGCCACGGCCGCATGATTGACGCTTCGTCCGGTCGCAAAAGCATTGGGCGCTTTTGAGGGTATGATATAAACTTTCGGCATCGGTATCATGGCCTTTTGCGACGCCATACTTACGGTTCTCCAGAGCTTTCGGTGCGTTGCCTCGGTAACGGGCTTGGCGCGATACATCTTCAGCACTATCTTATCCGAAAACCAGTACATCCCGAAATTCATGATGGTCGCAAACGCAAAGGCCATAACCATGCCGCTTTTTCCACCAAGTAAATATCCAATGCCCATAAAGAGCATCGCCAGAAGTAATAGAAGAAAAGTGGCTTTTAAGGTATTCATATATTAATCATCCTCCATTTTTCAAAACCTGCAATTGCTTGCTTAAAGTATTTCTCTCCCAAAATATGCCTTCAGTATATCCCTGAATTAATTCATTCTTTTCTGCTAATTCCAGCCTTTTCTCGGCCAGACAACAATAATATTCATCAATCTCTATACCAACAAACCGCCTTGAAAGTTTCCGGGCAACCACCGAAGTTGTCCCAGAACCCAAAAACGGGTCAAAAATTATATCATTTTTGTTGGAGCCGGCAAGGATTATTTTCGCCAGAAGTTTCTCCGGTTTTTGTGTTGGATGATCCGTGTTTTCCGGCATCGACCAAAAGGGAATCGTGATATCAGTCCATAAATTAGACGGGTGAGTTATTCGAAATTGGCCTTCTTTGCAGTCTATCCAATCTTTGGGCTTTTTGTTATTATCTTTATACGGCGCAATAACTTGCCTTTTTATTTTGACATCGTTTAGATTAAAAACATAATCATCGGAAACGGTACAAAACCAAATATCTTCAGCGCAATTTTTCCAGTTGGATTTTGCTCCCCGTCCTTTTTCCCGTTCCCATGTAATTCTATTTCGAATCTTGAAATATTTCCCTGCCGCATCAAGAATGGCTCCTGATGAGCGCCAATCACCGCAGATATAAATCGAAGCAGTTGGCTTAAGAATTCTGATTAATTTATCGAGCCATGATTCCAGCCATTCCGCATACTTGTCGAGTTCCATTGCCTTGAATGAAACAGAATGGAATTGTTTGCTTAGATTATAGGGAGGGTCAACAAAGGCCAAATCTACAAATCCTGCCGGAAGATATTCAAGAATTTTGATGGCATCGCCGCATATCGTCTTGTCGATAATTTTTCCCAGACCGATTT
The DNA here is from genome assembly GCA_020058225.1 of Candidatus Zixiibacteriota bacterium. Taxonomy (GTDB): domain Bacteria; phylum Zixibacteria; class MSB-5A5; order GN15; family PGXB01; genus JAGVEJ01. The sequence goes on from JAGVEJ010000101.1 coordinate 4,505, forward strand.
CATTTGAAATTCTAATCAATCTTGATTTTAGGCAACTTAGTTCATCTTTTCCAAGTTGTATTGATCTATTTCTTGGAGCGGGTTTCTTTATTGATATTTTGGAAGTCATTCTTAAATAAATCGGGGCGGCTGGATGGGCCGCCCCAAAGTAATATTATTTTATCCTTTCGGAAACTTTTTTCTGCTTCGTCCCCAGTCGTCTTTGTCATCGGTTTCATCATGTGATTCGGAAGATTCCTCACCGGAAATCTCCGAGCGTTCAGGAGCTGATTCAGTGTCCACAGTCGATTCCTTTTTAGTCTTTTCAACTGCCTTATCCTTTTGCATTTCCTCTTCCGGTCCTCCGCCAAAAAAATCTATTTTGGAAAAATCTGCATCAAAGTATTTTTCCTCTTTTTTCTCTTCTTCCCTCAGCTTAGGAGTCTCAATAAGAGTCTCTTTTGGTTCCATTGGCGTTATGACTGATTCTTTCGGCTCAGTTGGAATTGTGCCCGCACTACCAGCAAGCTGTTTAGTTATTCGCTCCAGATCCCGTTCGATTGTTTCCTTTGGAATAGGGGGTTCTTTTTTTACTTGCGGTTGCCGATCATGACGCTGCCCTCGACCGTGTGCAGACCTTACATCTTCGGGTTTTCTTGAACGTTTCTGGTTGTCATCCCGCCGATAAGTTCGCGACCTATCTTCGTGCATTTCTCGCCCGGCCGGTCTGTCCTGTCTTTCGGTTCTTTCTTGCTTTTCCGCTCTGTGTGGTTTATCGGGTCTTTCATGTCTCTCTGGCCTTTCCGGTCTTTCAAACTTATCATGCCCTTCAGGCCTATTATGTCGTCCATATTTTTCATATCTGGGTTTTCTTGAATCGACTCGTTCTGAACCAATCTGGCTGGGAACGATCCTTGGCGCCGGACTGATTCCTGCCCTAATTTCTTCAGTTTCTGCTATTACTGCCGCACCAACAGCATCACCCCAAATGTTGACAGTTGTTCGGCACCTGTCCAAGAACCAATCGACAGCCCAAATAAGACCAATTCCCTCAATCGGCAAACCAACCGCTGATAAAACAAACACCATGGTCACTGTTCCGGCATGAGGAATCCCCGCCGCCCCGATTGAGGCTAAAGTTGCGGTTATAAATATTATGAACTGCTGACCGATGGAAAGGTCTATCCCATAAATTTGAGCTATAAAAATCGCCGCCACCGCTTCATATAAAGCCGTTCCATCCATATTGATGGTTGCTCCCAATGGAAGCACAAATGATCCGGCTCGTTTATCGATTTTATTCTTCTCTATCACGGCCTCCATGGTCAAGGGAAGAGTCGCCGACGATGAGGCTGTTGTAAAAGCTGTGGCAAAGGCCTGTCCCATATTAAGCAGATATTTGAATGGTTCCTGCTTGCCGAAAATCTTTAATATGATCGGCAAGATTATCGCCCCATGGATTATTAATCCAAGTACAACGGTCAATGTATATAATCCTAATCCAGAAGTCAGCTGTCCCAATGATTCTTGATTCTCCGCAACAATTCCCCCTATTAGGGCAAGCACACCTATCGGTGCAAAATATAGAATCATTTGCACAATTTTCATGATGGCCTTATTTAGGGTATCAAAAAACTCAATGACCATCCTTCCCTGATTCCCAAGGGTGGTTAATACTGCACCCAGAACCAAAGAAAATACTATCAGACCAAGAATTTGGCCTTCGGTTGCGGCTTGAAAAATATTGGCCGGCACCATGCTGAGAATAATATCAATCAGACCTTTGGTTTGTCCCTGAGCAACTATATCAGGGATTCCCGCAGAAAACCTTTCGACACCTGCTCCCGGCCGAATGATATTGACAAGAATAATTCCCAATATTACCGCTACGCCGGTTGTTGCCATAAAATATGCCATTGTTTTCAATGCTGTTCTTCCCAGCCTCCGAACATCTCCCAATGAGGCAACGCCAACAATCATCGAAAAAATGATTAAGAGTATGGCCACTAGTTTTAATGCGTTAAGAAAAAGGGCGCCGAGGAACTTAATTTTCAACATCATGTCGCCGACGTAAATTCCGCCAAGAACGCCCAAAACAACACCAATCAGCATTCCAATCAGAATAATCTGTCCCGTCTTGTTACTCATAATTCCAAATATGCGTTAAAGTTATTAAAATGTGCCGGCAAATATACTAATTTGAGGGGGGTATAGCAACTGAAAAGATGCCGTCTATCAAGGGCCGAATGATTTTCCGGCTAAGTATAACTACTTCACTCGTTTAGAGAAGCGCAACCATGAAAAAGTAAATATGAAAAAGCCAAAAATGGCCAGTGCCATGGCTTCGAAATAAAGATCCCCAAGAGTCGCTCCCTTCATCATTATGGCCCGCGTAATTTTCATAAAATAGCGAAGTGGATTTAAATAGGTGATTTGCTGAATCAGTTTTGGCATATTTTCAATGGGGGAGAAAAATCCCGCAGTTAACAGAGCAAAAATTGAAAAGAACCATGCAAAAAACATCGCTTGTTGCTGGGTTTTGCTTATGGTTGAAATGAACATCCCCAATCCGAGCGTGGTGAACAGGAACATGCAGGCCAAGGCATAAAACAAAATTATAGAGCCTTTGAAAGGAATTCCAAACCATAGAAGCCCAAATGTCAACCCCACACTCATTTCCAGAATCCCAATTATGGCAAATGGAATAGTTTTTCCTAAAATAAGCGAGGGTGTTGTAATCGGGGTGACCATCAATTGCTCAAGAGTCCCAATTTCCCGCTCCCGCACAATGGCCATTGAGGTCAATAACACCGTAATCATGGTAAGAAGAACCGTTATAATTCCGGGAACTATAAAATAGACCGATTCTCCTTCCGGATTATAAAGCTTTTTTTGCCTCATTGAAATGGAGGGTCTAAAACCGGTTACTTTTTGGTTAAACTGCCCCGTTATCATATTGGCATATCCCAAGGCAATCGCGGCCGAATTGGCATTAGCCCCATCAACCAATAATCCGATCTTGGCCTGTTTACGTTGTTCAATATTGGATGAAAAATCTTTGGGGATTATTAAGGCGGCATTGTATAGATTTTCCTTAAATCCCAAATCGGCGCTAAGAACCGGGAACTCTGAACTTCCGGTCATGAAATAATCGCCCGCCGACAAGGAGCGGACATACTCCCGACTCATTTCACTTTTATCAAAATCATATACTGCGGTATATATTTTTTTGACATCGGTGTTGACCGCATAACCAAGGACCAGAAGCTGAATAAGAGGCATCACAAATATCAGCCTCAGCATATTGCGGTCGCGCAATACCTGATAAAACTCCTTTCTAATCAATGCAAGGATGGAGCGTTTCATAACTTAACCTATCTTGAGCTTAAATCTTTTGGTGGCAATAGTTAACAGCACGAAAGTAAGAATTATCAGGAAAAGCGATTCTATCCAGAGGACATTTATAGCTGAATCTTTCAGCATTATGCCCCGAATAATCTCGAGGAAATATCGCGCCGGTATTATCCGCGAAACATACTGAAGCACAATCGGCATATTTTTTATTTCAAATATGAACCCGGAAAGCATAACCGATGGAAGCACTGTCACCAACTGCGCGGCCGTCATGGCAAGTTGTTGGGTTTTAACCAGAGTCGAAATTAATATTCCAATGGAAAGAGCCGCCGTGATATATATAAATCCAAATAATAAGAGGAGCAGAGCTGACCCCATAAAGGGAACGCCGAAATGGAAAACCGCAAAAGCCAGAACCAAAATACCATCCAAGAACGCCAGACCAATATATGGTATCACCTTACCGGCAATTATCTGATGGGGAGTCACCGGCGCTGTCAGAAGTTGCTCCATGGTTCCGGTTTCTTTCTCACGAGCAATTGTGATTGATGTCAGAAGGGCCGATATCATCATGAGAATCACCGCTATTAAACCCGGCACAAAAAAGTGCGAGGATTTCAAGTCGGGATTATATAGAATTTGTGTGGAAATCACTACCCCCGGGATTTCCATGCCATAAGGCAGGCGACTCTGCAGAAATTTCTGCAAAATCATATTCGAATAGCTGGCCGTCGCTGAGGCGGTATTGGCATCAGCGGCATCAACCGAAAGTCCCAGTTCATAATCCGACCCATCTATCAATGCTTTGGCAAACCCCTGCCTGATGATTATTATTCCTGCCGCCTTCCCCGATTTTAATACTCCTTCGGGATTATTGATATTGCATTCCTGATCAGGATAGGTAAAATATCCGGAATTATATAGGGAGCTTATAAAAGAGCGGGAATCGGAGGACTTATCAAAATCTATTACGGCCAATTTGATATTTTTTATATCCAGATTGATGGCATATCCATATAGAAGGGTCATCATAATCGGCATCAAAATGGCAATGATAAGCGATCGCGGGTCGCGAAGAATATGCCGCACCTCTTTTATCGCTATATGCTTTATTTTAAACATCGCTCCCGCTCTTTGATATTAGGTTGATGAATAGCTCCTGAAGATTAGGCTCGTTATATTTTTTTATCAACTCTTGAGGATTTCCAACTTCAACGATTTGTCCCTGATGCATGATGGATATTCGCCGGCAGAATTCTGCCTCATCCATATAGTGGGTGGTAACAAACAATGTCGTGCCATCGTCGGCAAGGCGATATAATATTTCCCAGAATTTTCTTCGAAAAACCGGGTCCACTCCGCCGGTTGGTTCATCAAGAAAAAGGATTTGTGGGCGATGCAGGAGTGATGCCGCCAGAGATAGTCTTTGACGCCAACCGGTCGGCAAGGATTCTGTCAGTCTGTCAATAAATTCGGAAAGGTCAAGATTTTTCGAAAGCTCCTCTATTCGCTTCTTTAGGTCACTGTTTGACATTTGATACACGGAACCGTAAAACTGGAGATTTTCCCGTCCGGTCAAGTCGCGATATAAAGAAAATTTTTGCGACATATACCCGATACTTCTCTTTATTTTTTCGCTTTCATTATATATATCAAAACCGTTTACAGTTCCCTTGCCGGATGTCGGCATCAATAGGCCGCAAAGCATTCTGATGGCAGTTGTCTTTCCGGCGCCGTTAGCTCCAAGAAATCCGAATATCTCACCCCTTTCAACATTCAAGCTGATTTCATTTACAGCGGTGAAATGTCCAAACTGCTTGGTTAACTTATCTATTGTGACGGCAAGTTCCATAAGAGTCAACCCATCAGTTGTATAAATGTATCTTCCAGCTCCGGCGAAATTGGTTCAATAATATTTTTTTCAATGCCGATTTCTGCCAATTGCCCTAAATAATCATTTAGAGAGCGGGATTCATTGGTATATATATGGATAGAAGATCCAAAACGGCGCGACATTAATCCCGGAATCCGGTTAATTTGCTCCATCCGCTCATAAGTCGGATTGAGATTTACGCGATAAGCATTCCCTTTGAATATTTTCGTGAGGTCTTCAGGCCCACCCTCGGCAAATTTTTTCCCTCCAAAAATAAATATCGCCTTATCAGATAATAAAACTTCATCCATATATGGCGTTGAGACAATTATTGTGGAGCCGCTCTTTTTCAAATCTTTGAGTATCTCCCAAAATTGCCTTCGAGATAGCGGGTCAACTCCGGTGGTGGGTTCATCCAATACCAAAATTTCAGGGTCATGCACCAAGGCACAGCTCAGAGCCAATTTTTGCTTCATCCCGCCAGAAAGAGCGCCGGCCCGTCGATTATAAAATGGTCCAAGTCCCGAAAATTCATATAACCTTTTCTTTTTCTCAGAAAATTTTTTGCCGGTCAATCCGAACAATCCGGCATAGAAAGATAAATTTTCCTCAACCGATAAATCAGGATAAAGCGAAAAAGACTGAGGCATATACCCCAATAAAGGCTTAATTTTATCAAAACCCTTGGCGACATCAAAACCGGAAATATTTATGATTCCGCTATCATAGGTAATTAAGCCGCAAATGGCACGAAATATGGATGTCTTTCCGGCGCCGTCCGGTCCGACCAAGGCAACTATCTCCCCTTTGTCGGCAACAAGATTGAAATCGGTGACGGCGACAATATTGCCGTATTTTTTGGAGAAATTTTCGACAGAAATAATGCTCATGGAATCTCCACCAAGACCGGCATCCCAATTTTCAATCTGCCATTTGCATTTGGTATAATGACTTTTACGGCATACACCAGATCGGCTCTCGCTTCTTTGGTCTGGACATTCTTGGGCGTGAATTCAGCCGCGGGGGAAATCCAACTCACATTACCATCTATGGCATTTTGGCCATCCTCAGGATCAACCTTGGCTATACCACCCAGCTTTATTCTCGCTAAATCTGACGATGACAGATAGACTTTTACCCATACGGTATCAAGTTTCGCAATCTTCACAAGCTGTTTTCCCTGAATCATAAGCTCCCCGACTTCTACAAACTTATCAACGATATTCCCCGAAACCGGCGAAACTGGATGACAATCATCAAATTGTTTTTTTAGAAGCGCCATTCCGGCGGTAATTCTTTCTATATCAGCCTGTGCGGTCTGATAAGCAGAAACCGCCTGCTTTTTGGCTAACTGAGCCTGATAATAGGCTGTCTCAATCTGGTCATATTGCTGTTGATTCACAGAGCCGGATTTGATAAGCTCAGAGATTCGCTCATATTCTTTATGCGCCAATTTATGATTAAAGTCTGCCTGCTCTATTCCAATCTGTGTTGTATTTAATCGAGTTTCAGCGGCGGTCAACGATGCAGACATTTCGCGCAGGCGAAGGGTTATGGTTAATGTATCAATCAGGGCGATAGTATCGCCATTCTTGATTCCATCTCCTTCATTGAAAAACAATTCCTTCAATTGCCCGCCCGATTCCGCTGAAACTACTACTTCAGTGGCTTCAATCAGTCCCGAACCTCCCGGGAGAGTTTTCTCATTGCCGCATGATGCGGCCAGTAATGATAATAGTAATCCAAGGAACCCGAATTTTATGATAGGCATCCTCATTTTATAATCCTCCGTAAATCTTATCCGAACCGATGGCATAAAAATATTCCGTCTCATAAAGATAGAAACTAATCATGGCGGCTCTATGCATTTGCTCTGTCGAGGTGAGTTCCGCTTCCAACTCGAGCAGACGATTGACACTTATCCGTCCGGCATTCTGTTTCTCCTTCGCCAAACGAAATTTATTCGAGGCTATTTCAAATTCACTTTGCGCATTTTTATATGTCAAGAAAGCATGTCCAAGATTCTCTCCCGCAATTGCCGCTTGAAGCGATAAAGTCTCCTGCAGTTTTTTCTGAGCCATCTGGGCAGAGTAGAGGGATTGTTGGGCCGAAAGCTTATTGTTTTTGGTTTTGCCGCCAAGATTGAATTCCCAATTTAGGACCAATCCCCCGCTAAAATAATCATTCCAAGTATTGTTGAACAAATCTTTATTCGGCTTTCCCGCAGAATATCCTACATATCCACTAAGGCTGGGGAAGTATGACGCCTCACTTAGGCCTACAAGGAATCTTGATGCCCCGATTCGGCTTTCGGCCATTTTCAATTCCGGTCGATTCAATGTTGCAGAATCATATTTTATTGAGGCCATCTCCGGTTCCGGTAATTTTCCTATTGGAATAATTTCCGTGCTATCAGCCAAACCGGTTAGTTGTTTTAATTGAAATATGGCATTTGTTTTTAATGTGTTTTTTTCAGAAACCAATTGCTCCGCTTTCAAATAAGCGCTTTCGGCATCCAATAAATCGACCGAATCGGCAAGACCGGCATGATGAAGATTCTTAATATCTTTTTGAATTAGCCCCACCCTTTCCAATGAAGCATTGGCAGACCTGACTTGCGCCTCGGCAATTAATAGGCTCAAATAAGCCCGACGGGTCAAATAGGCGGCATTCAATATTTCCGCTGAAAGTTGAAATCTTTTTGCTGAGGCGTTTTCTTTTTGGATACCTATTTGATTAGATATTTTCCCGCCCGCAAATAACACCTGTGTCAATTTTGCATCAGCTTGATAATTATCGTTACTGCCGATTTCTTTGTTGATAAGGGAGAGCTGTAATTTTTGCACCTCATCTATATAGTATGACATGGCATTCAAGGTTATTGTAGGATATCGAAGAGCTTGAGCCGCCCTAAAATCAAGGGCCGCCGCCGCAGAATCATGCCTGCCTGCCATAATATTAAAGGAATGCTCACGGGCGAGTTGTATGGCATTTTCCAGTGAAAGATTTATTCCCGCCGCCATGATATTGTCGCTAAAAAACAGGAAAATCAATATAATATATATTGTCATAATTATTGACCTAACGTTTGATAAGGCCATATAAAAAGAGGTTGACCACCTCAGTTGGCCGTTTTTCACGAAATATCTTCTCATCTTTTATCTCCCAAACTGTATTTATAACCGATGCCGTCAAGGGATAGTACATATTCATTCCAAGAAAAGATATAATGGCCTGAAGGCTATCCATCTCACGGAATTGGCCGCTCTCTTTGCCTCTATCCATTAATTGTTTTAACTTGGTATGGAATCCCTTCTCAGTAATCATTTTTTTAAAGGCCATCCTCATCCTCTCTCCACCGGTAGCAAGCTCTCGCAGAAAAATTGGCACAAAATCCTCCCGTTTGGTCAGAATCTCATTATAGAAATACGCCAATTGAAGGAGTAATTTTTCAATATTGGGTTCTTCCGAAATGGTATGTTCAATGAAACTCCCTATCTGTGAAAGATGGTCATCAATTACTGCTTGATAAAGGTTGTCTTTGGAGTGGAAATGATAATAAATCATTGCCTTATTAACCTTGGCCTTATGGGCAATTCGATCGACTCGGGCGCCATCGAGGCCATGTCTGGCAAATTCTTTTCTTGCGGCCTCGAGGATTTTTTGGGCGCTGGTAATTTCTTCGATAATTTTTCTTTTCATATATATCTAACCATTTAGTTAAACTAACCGGTTATATAATTATTATTACGATAATGTCAAGCGATTTGTTCATTTTTTTATAAAATTTTTTTGTATTATTTCATAAGTTGTTGTTTGTCAATATCATAATTATATTTTCCATTATCTTATATAGGCATAGTGAATAATTTAGGTTATTAAAACGAACCCATTGGGGAAGTGATTATTCATAAACGAGTTATGCGGAATTGGGTTCGTTTTTTGATTTTTGTGTTGTCCTTTTTTGCTAAATGCAATTCACAGCCCTTCATATATATGGGAGTGTTGAAAAAGTGTATGTTATGGCAAAAGAGCATCATTCAAATTCGTCGCCGTACCCCGATCTGTCATTCCGTGCTTTGACACGGAATCCAGAA
>JAGVEJ010000107.1 GCA_020058225.1 Candidatus Zixiibacteriota bacterium
CTTTTACAGAATCATCATCGGGGCTTTTCCTTATTTGAAATAGGAGGAGGATATTTTGGCACGCAAGACAAAAGCGGAAAGAGTTAGTTACGGCAGAATTGATGACGCGGCCGAAATGCCGAACCTGCTGGAAATTCAGCTTGAGTCATATAATAGTTTTCTTCAGGCTGATATTCCTCCGGAAAAGAGAACCGATCAGGGACTTCATCAGATATTTAAAGAGATTTTTCCCATATCGGACATTAATGAGAATTTCGTGATGGAATTTGTAAATTATTCATTTGGCACCGCGAGATATTCCATAGATGAATGCCGTGAAAGAAATATGACTTATGCCTCCCCACTCCGAGCGACTCTCAGACTTATTTCCAAACAGGGAGAAGGGGAGCAGAAGGAAGTCAAGGATATTATTGAACAGGATGTTTATTTTGGTGAATTGCCGTTGCTGACCCAATGGGGTACTTTTATTGTGAATGGAGCGGAAAGAGTCATTGTCAGCCAATTGCATCGTTCTCCCGGTGTGTTTTTTGACGAGGAAACTCATCCCAATGGAAAACTGATATATTCGGCGAGGATAATACCCTATCGCGGCAGTTGGCTCGAGTTTATTGTAGATATCAATGATATCATGTATGTATATATAGATTCCAGACGCAAACTCCCGGTGACAACTTTGTTGCGTGCAATGGGGTATGCGACAGATGAAGAACTTATCAGCGCATTTTATAAAGTCACTTCGATGGATTTATCCGGCAAAAGTGAAGAGGCCTTGGCCGAACAACTGGTAGCGGAATCGGTGGTAAACAAAGAGACGGGCGAAATTATTGTGGCCGCCGGCGAACCGGTAGATGCTCAAGCTTTTGAACGGCTCAAAGAAATTGGCGTTAAAAAGATCAAGACTATTGATAGAGAAATCCTTCGCGATGCATTAGTCATAATTAATACCATCAAAAAGGATACCACCAAGACCAAAGATGAGGCGTTAACCAAAATATATTCCCTGCTTCGTCCGGGCGAACCGCCATCAATGGATATAGCTGCATCTCTGTTGGAAAAGCTATTCTTTAATGTCAAACGTTATGACCTTGGTGAAGTCGGCCGTTATATGATAAATCAGAGATTGGGTCTTGATATTCCATTGGCCAAGACGGTTCTGGATATCAAGGATATGATTGCCATTGTCAAATATTTGACCGATTTACGCAATGGGCGCGGCTTTGTAGATGATATTGACCATCTTGGAAACCGTCGCGCCAGAACTGTTGGGGAGCTCCTTGCCAATTTGTTTTCGGTTGGATTATCCCGTGTGGCCAAACACATAAGAGAGAGATTATCATTAAAGGATAGCGAACCGGTTACGCCGCAGATGCTGATTAATGCGCGCACAGTGTCGTCCGTAGTAGATACTTTCTTTGGATCATCGCAATTATCCCAATTTATGGACCAGACAAATCCGTTGTCCGAGCTGACTCATAAGCGCCGCTTATCGGCTTTGGGGCCGGGTGGGTTGACTCGCGAGCGCGCCGGATTTGAGGTGCGCGATGTGCACCATACCCACTATGGTCGTATTTGTCCCATTGAGACTCCGGAAGGTCCAAATATCGGTTTGATAGCGTCTATGGCGACTTTTGGGAGGATAAACAAATATGGATTTATTGAAACTCCTTACCGACGCGTCAAAAAGGGCAAACTTACCGATGAGATAATTTTCCTGACAGCTGATCAGGAGGACAAATTTATAATTGCTCAGGCGGATGAGAATCTGGACAAATCAGGTAAATTTGTGAATGAGTATATAAAGGCGAGAAACCGCTCCGATTATCCGATAGTCAAAGCTGAAGAAATCGATTTTATTGAAGTATCGCCAAAGCAAATTGTATCGGTGGCGGCGTCTCTGATACCGTTTCTTGAGCATGATGATGCTAACCGCGCTTTGATGGGCTCAAACATGCAGAGACAGGCGGTTCCTTTGTTGATAACCGAATCGCCGATTATAGGAACCGGTATGGAAGAAAAAGTTGCGGTAGATTCAGGCGCCGCGGTTACCGCCAAACGGGCCGGCACGGTAGTATATGTATCGGCCAAAAAGATTGTCGTAAAACCGAATGCCAAGCCAAAAGCCGATGAACTTGGATTCTATGAAGATGATGAATATAATCTTACAAAATTCCAGCGCTCGAATCAGGATACCTGTATAAATTATAAACCTCTTGCAAAAGAGGGAGACGCCATTGAAAAGGGGCAGGTTATTGCCGACGGTCCTTCTACAGAACTCGGTGAACTCGCTCTTGGATATAATGTCACGGTAGCTTTTATGCCATGGCGCGGGTATAATTTTGAAGATGCCATCATTGTCTCGGAAAAATTAATCAGAGATGATATTTTTACATCAATTCATATTGAAGAATTTGAACTTCAGGTAAGAGATACCAAACGGGGTTCAGAGGAAATCACTCGAGAAATTCCAAATGTTTCCGAAGAGGCCCTGCTCAATCTTGATGAGCATGGAATTGTGCGTGTCGGCGCTGAGGTTGAAGCCGGAGATATTCTGGTGGGCAAAGTCACTCCCAAGGGAGAGACGGAGCTTTCGCCGGAGGAAAGGTTATTACGAGCCATATTCGGGGAGAAGGCCGGAGATGTCAAAGATGCTTCTTTGAAGGCGCCGCCGGGAATGAAGGGCACCATAATTGATACAAAGGTATTTTCTCGCAAAGAGCGTACTGAAGATGCAAAGAAGCAAGAAAAGACCGAAAACAACCAAATTAAGCGGCATTTTGGAAAACTCAAACACGCAATAACAGCTCATCGCAATACTCGTTTATCCGAGCTTTTGGACGGGCAAACAAGCAGTTCGATAAGGTCGCTTAGCGATAATTCGGTATTGATTAGAGCCGGCCATAAATTCGATGCCAAATATCTTGAGACATTTGAATTTGATACCGCTTATGCGCCTGATGGTTATTGTGATAATGTAAATATCAATAAAAAGGTTGATAATATAATCAAAGAAGCCACGGATTTGATTGCGCGAAAAGATTCTGAAATGGCGGTCGAAATTGACAAAGTTGTCCGCGGTGCGGAACTTCCTCCGGGAGTCAAGCAATTGGTTAAAGTCAAGATTGCAATTCGCCGCAAATTGGCGGTTGGCGATAAGATGGCCGGTCGCCATGGGAATAAGGGCGTTGTTTCGAAAGTAGTGCCGGTTGAAGATATGCCTTATTTGGCTGACGGGTTGCCGATAGACATTCTTTTGAATCCACTGGGAGTGCCATCTCGTATGAATGTCGGTCAGCTGCTTGAAACCCATCTCGGCTGGGCGGCCCATAAATTAAATATCAAAATTGCCACGCCGGTTTTCGATGGAGCCAAATATGAACAGATAAAGGAATTGCTTGCCAAGGCCGGGCTTCCCACCAGCGGCAAGACCAACCTTTATGATGGATATACCGGCCTGCCATTTGAAAATGAGGTTACGGTTGGGAATTTATACATGATGAAGTTGTCACATTTGGTTGATGATAAAATCCACGCCCGCTCAATAGGACCTTATAGCCTTGTGACTCAACAGCCGTTGGGTGGTAAAGCTCAATTTGGAGGACAGCGATTTGGCGAAATGGAAGTCTGGGCAATGGAGGCCTATGGCGCCGCCTTTGCGCTTCAAGAGCTTTTGACGGTGAAATCTGACGATGTCACCGGCAGAAGCAAAGTATATGAAGCAATAGTCAAAGGAGAAAATCCTCCCGAACCGGGCATTCCGGAATCATTTAATGTCCTCGTTAAGGAACTTCAATCATTGGGATTGGATATAAAACTTATCGAGAAGTAAAGATGATTATTATGATGACAGATGTCCGAGTAGTTTTTGAAATCCTTGCCGTTGGGCGGCAATAAATATAAAAGGAGTTTAGAGGTGGCTACATTACCTTCAAACATTCCCCGAGTCCAGCAGAAGAAGCCGTCGGATTTTTCTGCAATTCAGATTCAGTTAGCATCGCCGGAGACAATATTATCATGGTCGTATGGCGAAGTTACCAAACCTGAAACCATAAATTATCGGTCATTTAAGCCGGAGCGAGACGGTTTGTTTTGCGAACGGATATTCGGACCGGTAAAGGATTGGGAATGCAACTGCGGCAAATATAAGCGTATTCGCTTCCGTGGAATTGTCTGCGATCGCTGCGGCGTTGAAGTCACTCAGTCCAAAGTTCGGCGGGAAAGAATGGCGCATATTGAGCTGGCCGTTCCGGTGACACATATATGGTTTGTGAAATCATTGCCATCGCGTATCGGACATTTGCTTGATTTGTCCGTTCGGGAACTTGAAAAAATAATCTATTATGAATCATACATTATCATTGACCCGGGAAATACCTCTTATCAGGAAAGAGACATCATCACTGAGGAGGAATATCAGGAGTTATTGGAAAGCGGGAAGCAGTTTGATGCGCGCATGGGCGCCGACGCTATTCGTGAATTATTATCCAGAGCTGATGTCGAAGAGCTTTCCATACAATTGCGCGCCCAAGTGAAGGTAGAGACCTCAGTCCAGAGACAAAAAGACGCTCTTAAACGTCTGCGAATTGTGGAGGCTTTCCGTCAATCAAGTAACCGCCCTGAATGGATGATAATGAATGCTATTCCGGTGATTCCTCCCGATTTGCGGCCATTGGTTCCGCTTGAGGGCGGGCGGTTTGCTACTTCGGATTTGAATGATTTATATCGCCGTGTTATAAATAGAAACAATCGACTCAAAAAGCTTATTGATATTCAAGCGCCGGAAGTCATTTTAAGAAATGAAAAGAGGATGCTTCAGGAGGCGGTTGATGCCTTGTTTGACAATGGCCGCCGTACGCATTC
>JAGVEJ010000067.1 GCA_020058225.1 Candidatus Zixiibacteriota bacterium
ACCAATGATATTCAAGAAATGGGCGGCCTATTCAATAAAATGAAGAAAACATCGGTAACATTTTTTATCGCCTGTCTGGCTATCGCCGGAATATTTCCGCTATCCGGATTCTGGTCGAAAGATGAAATTATTGCCACCACGCAAGGACACCCCGTCTTTATGTTCTTTGCTTTGGCCATTGCTTTTATGACTGCTTTCTATATGTTCCGTCTTTGCTTTATGACATTCACCGGTAAGCCGCGCAATGAAGAGAAATATCATCATGCCCATGAATCGCCCAATTCAATGACTTATCCGCTGATGTTCCTGGCTTTCTTATCGGTTGTTTCCGGTTGGGTCGGTCTTCCATGGTTACATCATGGATTTTCATCGTTTGTCTATCATGAGCAGGTGCATCATGCCGAACCATCCTATTTCCTCATGATTCTTTCAACCGTTGTGGCGCTTTCGGGAATTGGATTGGCCTATTTGATTTACTACAAGAAGAAGTTCTCGGCTGATGCAATAGCTGAGAGACTAAAACCGCTATATACATTATCATATAACAAATTTTATTTCGATGAAATATACAATGCCATAATCATAAGACCGATTTTGGGACTGACCAATGTGCTTTGGTGGTTTGATGCCAATGTTGTTGATGGCCTTGTGAATTTCTCCGGATGGATTACGGTAAAATGGGCTGATGTCAAACAATGGTTTGATGTGCATATCGTTGATGGCGCCGTCAATGGCGCCGGATATATTTGTATGGGCGGGGCATGGCTGTTTAAGTATATTCAAACCGGCTCCGTGCAATTCTATGCTCTGATAATAATTGCCGCATCAATCGGCGTGGTTATATATAGAGTTACCCCTGAAGGATTCTATTATTATCTAGCAGGGATTCTTATAATGCTTATTTCCCGCTTGCTGGCAAGAATTGTCCGGACAGGCAGGGTAAAGGCCGAGGCGAATATAGAAGGTTAGGAGGATGGAGTAATATATGGGTTTGCTTAGTTATATTATATTTATACCATTGATTGGTTCTCTTGTTGTGCTTTTCCTTCCCAAGGAAAAATTCGGCGCCATTCGATGGACATCGGCTTTCTTTTCATTTGTATCGATGATTTTATCGTTCTATCTGACTTATGATTATTACTTCAATTACTCATCCTCATCAAATATGGTTTATATGGAGGGACCATATAACTGGATTTCCGCCATTAGCGCTCAATATCTTTTAGGCGTCGACGGTATTTCCGTGCCGATGATTTTCTTAACCGGTTTGTTATCATTTATTTCCATTCTCGCCTCATTCAATATTGAAAAAAGGGTGAAGGAATATTTCGCATTTTTCCTTCTGCTTGAGGTTGGAATGATGGGAGTATTCAGCTCCCTTGATTTCTTCCTCTTTTATGTATTCTGGGAAGTGATGCTGGTTCCAATGTACTTCCTGATCGGAATCTGGGGCGGTCCAAGGAAAGAATATGCGGCAATCAAGTTCTTTTTATATACATTGTTCGGTAGCATTTTCATGCTGGTGGCAATATTGGTGCTTTACTTTACTAACGACCCACATACTTTGAATATAATGGAATTGATCAAGACGGCGCCCGGAATGGTACACTCTCTTCAATTAATGTGCTTCGCCTTCTTTTTTATTGCTTTCGCCATCAAGGTACCGGTTTGGCCATTCCATACATGGTTACCGGATGCTCACGTGGAGGCGCCTACGGCGGTATCAGTTATTCTTGCCGGTGTTTTGCTAAAAATGGGAACTTATGGCATGCTAAGAATCTCATGGCCGATGTTTCCGGTGGCAATCAGATATTTCGCCATTCCAATAGCGCTTCTTGGAGTGATTGCTATTATATACGGCGCCTTGGTATCAATGGCGCAGAAAGATTTGAAAAAGCTGGTGGCATACTCATCGGTTTCACACATGGGGTACTGCATGTTGGCGCTGTCGGCATATTCATCGGTCACGGCGCTGGCCGGATGCATGTTCCAGATGGTTAGCCATGGATTAATCACAGGGGCATTGTTTCTTTTGGTGGGCGTTCTGTATGATAGAGCGCATACCCGTGAGATTGCCGCCTTCGGAGGTTTGGGAGCCAAACTGCCGGTATATACCGGGCTTATGGTTTTATTCTCGATGGCCTCCCTTGGCCTGCCCGGAATGTCCGGTTTTGTCTCTGAGTTTATGGTTTTCATCGGCGCATTCAGCAGTTTTAAGATTATTACCGGTATAGCTGTACTTGGCGTGGTGTTAACGGCTGGATATATGTTGCGCATGGTGCAAAGGATGTTTCTTGGAGAATTTAATGTGGCCAAGTGGGGCGGGCTTACGGAAATAAATTTAAGGGAAATTATTGCGGTCGCCCCATTGGCGGCATTGACCATTATTATTGGGGTTTATCCGTCGCCGCTTTCCAACATGATGAAAGCGACTCTTGAAAATCTGGTCAACCTTATGGCAAGATAGAGTAACTGATTATGACCGACCAAAATTGGAGCATATTAATACCGGAAATTTTCCTCTTCATCTGGGCGCTATTTATCTTTGGCCTTGATTTGGGTATTAAGAGAAAGAATCCCAAAATCCTCGGTTATTCTGCCATGGCGGGACTGACCATTACGGGCATATTGCTGGCCATTTTCAATGGCGGAATCTTATTCAAGGGAATGTTCCAGTCGGACCAATTGGCGATATTTTTTAAAGTCATCTTTATCGGCTCGGCATTCATGGCTGTTGGTTCATCATTTGATATTGCCTCCGAAAAAATCCGGCATCATCGCGGCGAATACTATGGTTTGATATTATTCTCAACCGTGGGAATGATGTTTCTATCATCAGCCAGTGAGCTTATAACTCTTTACATTGGCATGGAGCTGACAACCATTCCCCTTTATGTCTTGGCGGCCTTTTATAAAGATGATAAGCTTTCCGTAGAAGCCGGATTGAAATACTTAATTGTTGGCGCCTTTTCATCGGCGATTCTTCTTTATGGATTATCGCTTCTTTATGGACTGACCGGTACGACTGACATTGTTACGATGAAAATAAATCTCTCCCTGGTATTTTTGTCATACGGAAAAATCGGTCCGGGGCTGATTTTGGCCATGATTATGGTTATCGCCGGAATCGGTTTCAAGCTGGCATTGGTTCCTTTTCACATGTGGGCTCCCGATGTTTATCAGGGAGCGCCGACGCCTATTACCGCCTTTTTGTCGGTCGGATCCAAAGCGGCAGGCGTTGTGGCATTTGCCAGGATTTTTGTAAATGGCTTGATTGCTTTTGCCAGTGATGTTATGAAACCGCTTGATTGGGGAATTATTGTGGCAATATTGGCGGCGGCGGCCATGATTCTTGGAAATATTACCGCCTTGCGTCAGAGAAATATTAAAAGAATGTTGGCCTATTCATCTATTGCGCAGATTGGGTATGTTATGGTCGGTATGGTGGCGGCCTCAGAACTGGGAATTGCCTCGGTTGGCTATTATATGTTTATATATTTATTTGCCAATATGGGGGCTTTTACTATTGCCACCATATTTAACGATAAGACCGGTTCAGATGGCATAATAAGCTATTCAGGACTTTCCAAAACATCCCCCATATTTGCCGCCTATATGTCGATATTTCTTTTATCGCTCGCAGGCATTCCTCCGTTGGGGGGATTTGCGGCCAAGTATTTGGTGTTTGCGGCCGGTATTCAAGCGGGATACACTTGGCTGGTGATTGTGGCGCTTTTGACATCTGTTGTTTCACTTTATTATTATGCCAATATCATCAAAACGATGTATTTCTCGGCTGAAGAACCAACAATTAAAATTCATCCCTCTTTTCCGGCAAATTTGGTGCTTCTAATCAGCGTAATTGGTATAATTTTGTTCGGAATTTTCCCGGGCCCAATCTTGGATTGGGCTTTGGAATCGGCAAAGATTTTCGCCTTTTAATATTCAAATATCCGCCAAATTAGTTGACAGCAAGACTTGTTAAAATTATATAAAGGGTGAAATTGGCCGATTATTATAACAGATCGGCGGTATAATGTCTATTTTAAGAGTAATTAAAGATATAATTCGTCGCCAGTTTCTTTCCGGAGTTCTGGTTGTTGTCCCACTTATTATTACCTATATAGTTCTCCGATTTCTGTTTGAAGCAGTTGATGGCATCTTATCGCCGGTTTTCTTCAAGCTATTGGGATATCATATTCCCGGTCTCGGAATTGCCGCCACAATTATGATAATCTTGCTGGCCGGTTTTCTAACTCACAATGTGCTTGGTTCGACACTGTATCGCTATGGAGATAAAATACTGGCCAAAACGCCGATTATTAGAATTTTCTATCTTGCGGCCAAGCAATTGATTGAGGCGATAGCAGTACCCAATATTAAGGCGTTTAAAGAAGTAGTAATGATTGAATATCCACGACAGGGAATGTTTGCCGTAGGATTTGCTACAAATCAAATTGATTTTATCGATGACTTAGGCGGCAAAGTCAAAAGGATTGGCGTTTTTATACCATCCACACCCACACCTATGACCGGAATAGTTGTTTTTGTTGCGCCTGAGGAAGTTATTTGTTTAAATATAACAGCGGAAGAAGGACTTAAATTGATTGTATCGGGCGGCATCCTTGCGCCGCCCACCATTGGCAGGTCGAAGAATAGGATTTTTGGGGAGGCGTAAGTAAAAGTATGCGATTGGCAAATATGCTAAAAGAAGACTTCATTATTGAAGATTTAAAATCTGTTACCAAGGATGAAGCCATTGATGAATTACTCGAACTTCTAAAAAAACATAATCCCGAAGCTGATACTGCAACAATTAAGGAATTGATTATTGAAAGGGAGGAAATCGAAAATACATCTTATGGCCGCGGTTTTACTTTTCCGCATGCCCGAACAGATAAAGTGGATGACATCCATATTCTACTTGGAATATCAAAAATTGGACTAAAAGGCAGAACACCGGACAATTTGCCGGTTTTCGTGGTAGTGCTTCTATTGACTCCATCGAACATATCAAAGTTGTATCTTCAGACTCTTTCCGCATTTGCCTCATTTGCCCGCGGCGAGGGAAATCTTGCCAAATTGACCTCTGCCAAAAATAAGACCGAGGTGATTGATGTTATCTGGCAGAGCGGGGTTAAAGCGGAAAAGGAATTGGTAATAAAAGACATTATGAGACGCGATGTTGCCACTGTTACTCCTGATGATACCTTGAAAACAGTGGCCAATCTCATGTTCAAAAATCGTCTCTCCGCTCTGGCAGTGGTGGATAAGGATGGAAAACTTCTTGGGCAAATAACTGATAGGGATTTAATACAGGCGGCGCTTCCTGATTTCAAAGCTTTGATTTCCAATCTTAATTATTCCATGGAAGTTGAGCCTTTTGAGGAATTATTAAAACAGGAAGATAAAATTAAAGTCTCTCAATTATTCAAGACTGACCATGAAACTGCCACCATGGAAACTCGTCTGGTGGAGGTGGCCGCACTAATGATTTTTAAGGATTTGACTCGTGTCTATGTGGTAAGAGAAGATGGCAAGCTGGCCGGCGTTCTAATGCGAAAAGATATTGTTAATATGATCATTCGCGGATAAGTAACGCATTATAAAATATTTATATTATTTTTTATAAACTATTTCCGAAAAGTTTTGTAGATCAAAACCCTTTGTGCCTGTCCGCCTGTGGCATGTTGAAAAAGTGTATGTTATGGCAATTATGCTCATTCAAGTTCACCGCCGTACCCCGACCTGTCATCCCGAATATTTAATTCACAATATGTATTGCCTTCTTATTGGCGTTTAGAGCGGCCTCCATAAGGGCTTCCGATAATGTCGGATGAATGGCCATGATATGCCCCAAGTCCTCGGCGGTGCCATCAAACTCCATCAAAGCGGTACCAGCATAAATAATATCGCCGGAGTGAGGGCCAAAAATATGGATCCCAAGCAGTTCATCCGTTTTGGCATCAGAAATGACCTTGGCAAATCCATCAGTGGCCAGAGTGGCGATTCCCTTGCCGACTGCACGATATGGAAACTTGCCGACTCTAATCTTCTTTCCCATGCCGATAGCTTCTTTCTCAGAAAGACCGATACCTGCAATCTCAGGATCGGTAAAAACCGCATACGGGACAGCCTTCCAATCGGCCTCCATAGAAGAACCGGCGATAGCCTCAACCGCCACCTGTCCTTCGTGGGAAGCTTTATGCGCCAGAAGCGCTCCGCCGGCAACATCACCGACGGCAAATATATTAGACACATTAGTCCGCATTCGTTTATCGGTAAGAATAAATCCCTTGGCATCAGTTTTGACGCCGGCCTTTTCCAAATTAAGACTTGATATATTCGGCTTCATTCCGGCAGATACAAGAACCATATCAAGGGTGAATGTCTTTTTCCCCTCTGGAGTTTCGACATCAACATCAATTTTATCGCCATATCGTTTTGATGATACAACCTTGGATGATAAATATATTTCCATGCCCTGCTTTTTGAGAGCTTTTTCCGATGCCTCAGATATTTCCGTATCAAGCATCGGCAAAACACTGCCCAAAAGCTCGATAATTGTGACTTTTGAACCAAGGGTATTATATACCGTTGCCATCTCAACGCCAATTGGACCCGCGCCAATGACACCCATAGTCGGCGGAATAGACGGCAGATTAACTGTCTCGCGCGCGCCGACTACTATTTTGCCGTCGGTCTTAATCATGGGCAAATCGATAGGCGAGGCGCCGGTGGCAATAATAAAATTCTCGGATTCAATTTTGGTCTTGATGCCGTCCTTTTCAATTCCGATCTCCTTAGACGAAAGAAAAGAGGCAGAACCATCATATATTTTAACGCCTGCTTTATCGAGCAGGAATTTCACGCCGCTGGTAAGACGCTTGACTGTGTCATCTTTATGCCTTCTCAACTTATCTATATCAATATCAACATTGCTGGCTTTGAGACCAATTCTATCAGAAGCCATAACTGTTCTTTTTAGCTCGGTAACATACAGCAATGCTTTTGAGGGAATGCATCCCCAATTAAGACAAACGCCCCCGATATATTCTTTTTCGACAATGGCGGTTTTCATTCCGAGTTGTGCCGCTCGGATAGCGGCAACATACCCCCCAGGACCGGCGCCGATAACGACCAATTTATATTTGTCAGCCATTTTGCTTTCCTCAATCATTGAAAGGGCAGTTAGCTAACTGTCCCTTCACAAAATATTATACAACTCCTAACAGCCAGCTGTCGGGATCTTCCATAAATTCTATCATCTTTCTTAAAAATTGCACGGCGTAGCCGCCATCGACAACACGATGGTCAAACGATAGGCCAAAATTAAGGATCGGGCGGATAACAATCTGCCCATCACGAACGACCGGTTTCTCGACTATCTTGTGCACTCCCAATATCGCCACCTGAGGATGCGCAATAATCGGCGTGGAGCCGAGAGCGCCCATAACGCCGGCATTGGTAATTGAGAAAGTGCCACCGGTAATTTCGGCCATGCTTAATTTATCGGCATTGGCCTTATCGGCCAACTCCCGCATTTCCTTTGCAATTTGGAGAATAGATTTCTGCTCGCAATGTTTGATAACAGGCACAATAAGCGAATTATTGCGCGCCACCGCCATACCGATATTAAAATATTTTTTTACATGGAGATTATCCTTTTCATAGATGGAGTTTATCCAAGGGAAATCTTTGGCCGCAAATATGATCGCTTTCACCATGAATGGAAGGAAGGTAATTCTAACGCCATGCATTTTTTCAATTTTGTCGACATATTCTTTTCGCCATACAATCAGTTTAGACATATCGCATTCATCAAATGTAGTAACATGGGGAATAGTAAATGCCGATTTGACCATGTGATCGGCGATAACTTTACGAATGCCGGTGATAGGCACAATGTCCTCGGGTTCGGCATCAGGCCAGACAAAATCGGGCTTTTTCTTATCAACCTGATGTCTGGAGTTGATATATTTTACCACATCTTCTTTGCTGACACGACCGTTATGTCCGGTGCCGCGCACCAGGCGCAAATCGATGAAATGTTCGCGGGCAAGGCGACGGACGACTGGCGAAGATTTAGCGGCTTTGATTCCGGCTTCAATGGCATCCCTATCGGCATGAATACCCATCTGCTCATGATGCGCCACGGTTCCGATAAATTCCTCCGGAGGAGCTTTAACATCCTGTTCCTGGGGAATTTGCTCAACCCCGCTTTCCGGCAATATTTGAAAGGCCTTAGAGGCGGATGCGACGCCTTCTATTTCCATAATGGCAATCTCGGCTCCAATTTGAACAACCGTATCGATTGGAACCAGATGTTTTTTCATGACTCCATTATGAGGTGAGGGGATTTCGACATTTATTTTATCGGTCATTATCTCTACTAATGGGTCGTCAATTTTGACCTGTTCACCCTCTTTTTTAAGCCATTTTACAATGGTTCCCTCAACAACCGATTCACCTAATGGCGGAACAACGACTTTATAATCCATTTATCCTCCCCGTCCTCAATAATCTATGACTTTTTTTACAGCTTTTACGATTTTCTCGGCGTTCGGCAGAAAGAAATGCTCCAGCGGCGGCGCAAAGGGAAGCATCGGCACATCGAGGCCGCAAACCCTCGTAACGGGCGCATCAAGATAATCGAATATCTCTTCCGATATGGCCGCTCCAACTTCCGCCATTACACCTCCGGTTTTCGAATTTTCCTGCACCAAAACCACCCTTGAGGTTTTTTTGACCGATTCAAATATGGTTTCCCTATCCCATGGCAATAAAGTGCGCATATCAATCAATTCTACGGAAATTCCATCTTTTTCGAGAGACTCAATTGCTTCAAGTGATTTATGATACATCAGTCCATAAGAGACAATGGTAATATCTTTTCCTTCTTTGCGGATTGCCGCTTTACCGATCGGCACCGTGAAATCCTCATCCGGCAAATCTTCTTTTATCGAACGATAGAGCCTCTTATGTTCGAAAAATATCACCGGGTCATCCCCGCGTATGGCCGATTTAAGAAGCCCTTTGGCGTCATAGGGGGTAGCGGGCATAAGCACAATCAAGCCGGGTTGAGAGAAAAACCATTGTTCGTTGATCTGGGAATGATACAATCCTCCGCCGACTTCGCCGCCGCAACATACTCTAATCGTCATCGGACATGTCCATTGGCCGCCCGTACGATACCTTATTTTAGCCGCCTGCTGGATTATCTGATCCATTGATGGCGTAATAAAATCCGCAAATTGAATTTCCGGCACCGGTCTCATCCCAACCAAGGCCGCCCCGATTGAACCGCCGACAATATAAACTTCCGATATCGGAGAATCAATCACCCTATCTTTTCCGAATTTATCCTGAAGCCCCTTTGTGGCCTTAAATACACCGCCATATAAGCCGATGTCCTCGCCAATAAGAAAGACACTTTCATCGCGAGCCATTTCTTCAGCCATAGCCGAGGTTATTGCTTCAATATATGTTGTAGTTTTCATTTTTATTCTGCCTTCCTTGCCAATCAATATTCGACTCTTCTAACCGGGAAATTGTCAGAGTAAACATCACGATATGCTTCCTCAGGCTCAGAATACGGCACCGCCTCTACTTCCTGCACCGCCGCTTCAATCTCCTGATCAATCTGCTCTACCAGAGCCTCCCGTTTTTCATTTGTGAGAAGACCGAAATCAAAGAGGCTTTTTTCAGCTCTGGAAACGGGGTCTTTTTTGCGCCATTCTTCGACTTCATCCTGACGTCTATAATTGGCCGGATCTATTTCGGAATGACCATACCAGCGATAAGTCATACACTCAATCAAGGTCGGACCTTCCCCTTTGCGGGCTTTGGCAATCGCATCGGCGGCAATTTTGTGTACGAGGAAAATATCGTTGCCGTCAATGGTTACGCCCGGAAAGCCGTATGCCTTGGCACGGTCGGCGAAATGCTCAATGGCCGCTTGAAGTGTTGCCGGGACCGATTCAGCCCAGAGATTATTCTGGCAGATATAAACAATCGGCAATTTATGAATACCGGCGAAATTAAGGGCTTCATGCCATCCGCCGCGTGAGGTTGCCCCCTCGCCAAAGAAGGCCAGCGCAACATTATCCTTTTTCTGAATTTTAAATGCCATAGCGCATCCGGTCGCCAAAACAGTTTGGCCCGCTAAGGTAGATGATGGATGTATGATTCCTTTTTTCCTCGAACCATAATGACAGGGATGCGATTTCCCTTTATCCGGAGAATTTCTGCGGGCAAAAACCTGCGCAATAATTTCAACCAGTGGAATACCTTTCGTGACGGCGGCGCCAATTTCACGGTGTGATGGCCCAATTATATCCTCATCACGCAGACCATAGGTCGGTCCCACTGTCGTAGCTTCCTGTCCCACCGCCGAAAAATAAGTTCCCGCAAATCGCCCTTGGCGAAACAGCTTTCTCAATTTTTCATCGAGCAGACGGGTCTTAAGAAGATTGCCATATAATCCCATTATGGTCTCTTCGGATAACCCAATCTGCTTTAATGATGATTTGTTGTTAGCCTGATTTCCAGCCATTTATCCTCCGTTTCAATCCACATCCCCGCATGGGAAGCGTCTCCATAAATTCATGTTTATAGACATATCAAAATATATATATTTGGTATAGAATCTTTGAAACATTGTAGCTATTACATGATTCTCCGCTCTATTTATGACATATCGGTTAATGTGATTCTATTCATTATTCTTCTGAATCAAGACTAAATATTATCGGCAAACGGCCATGCCGGCAGATCGCATCTTCTTGGCTTATCATGACGAAAACCCAAAGCATAATCAGCCTGCATTAATTTATGAATTTCTCTTGTTCCTTCATAAATTGAGGCTCCTTTGGAGTTGCGATAAAATCTCTCTACCGGATACTCATCAGAGAACCCATAAGCGCCATGCACCTGCACGGCATCGGCGGCGGCTTTTTCCGCCTCTTGACAGGCAATCCATTTGGCCATTGAGGTCTCTTTTGTCGCCCTTAATCCCTTATTTCTCAGCCAGCCCGCCTTCAACCAGAGAAGACGCGAATACTCATATCCGGCCGCCATATTGGCAATCATTTCTTTTACCAACTGATGTTCCGCTATTGGCATGGTGAAAGTCTTTCTCGTGTGGGAATAGTTGACACTGGCATCGATACAAGCCTTAATAAGACCCGTGGAGCCGGCGGCAACTGTGTATCTCCCTTGTTCAAGGCAAAACATGGCAATACCAAATCCCTCTCCTTCATGTCCAAGAAGATTCTCCGAGGGAACCTCGACGTCCTGCATGGCAATCCAGCCGGTATTTCCGGCGCGAACCCCAAGTTTGCCATGGATGGAGCCGGTAGTCACTCCCGGAAAATTCCGTTCTACAATGAAACAGGAAATCCCACTATGGTCACGATTCTGTTTTTTATCCAAATCGGTCCAAGCAAATATTAGAAAATTGTCGGCCACATCAGCCAAACTTATCCACATTTTCTCACCATTAAGAATATATTTATCGCCTTTCTTGGCCGCGGTGGTTTGAATGCCAACTACGTCGGAACCGGCATTCGGCTCGGTTAGACCAAAGGTGGCAATCTTCTCTCCCTTAACCTGAGGGGCGAGATATTTATCTTTCTGAAATTGATTTCCCCAAGATAGCAGAGTAAGTGAATTCAATCCTATATGCACCGAAAGAATAACCCGGGCGCTGGTGTCTCCATATTCAAGCTCTTCGCAAGCGAGCCCAAGTGATATATAATCAAGTCCGGCGCCTCCATATTTTTCGGGAAAGCATAATCCCAGAATATTGAGCTTTGCCATTTCCTTGAGGATGTTCGGATCAAATTTATGGGCTCTATCAAATTCTTGAATATTGGGGGTAATTTCTTGTTCTGCAAAATCATGGCATAACGATTGGACTGAATAATGGTCATCGGTTAATTCAAAATCCATATTTCAGGCTCCTTTTGGTCACATTTATAATAATACAATATAATCATACTTTTATTTTGGAGTATTATCAACAGAAAAAAGTTGCGGCAGATACCTGCCGCAACTTTCCATACTTCAATTCATACCCAATTTGCAACACTTAACAGCAAGTTATGCCATTCACTTGCCATATTTTTTAAAGCGTTCGTTGATCCGTCCCCAGTGAAGATTGGCCATAAAATTATCGATGTATTTGGCGCGCCCGGGACCATCCTTGTGATAATAGGCATGTTCAAAAACATCAAGTGAAATAAGCGGCGCACCGCCCCAAATAGCGCCGTAATGATGCTCATCCACAAGAACATTGAGCAAACGACCGCTATATAGTCTATCAAAAACAAGCACGCCCCAGCCGGACAATTTGGCCGCCAAGGCGGTCGCCTTGAAATCAGCCTTCCAATTATCAAAACTGCCGAATTCTTTCTCGATTGCCGCCAAAATTTCTTTCCCCTTGGAAGAATCCCCGTCACCGCCAAGAACCTCCCAATAGAGGTCATGAAGTACCGTTCCCCCATGATTCCAGGTCAAACGACGCTTCAGTTCGCCTATCGGGCTATAATTGCCATTGGCGGCAGCCCGGTCGGCTTTTTCAAGCTCACCTTCAATTTTATTCAGGAAAGTCACATACCCCTTATGGTGAGTATTATAATGCCAGTCAGTCGTTTCGGGCGACATGACATTTTTAAGCAAATTCTTGGCCTCTTCATCGGAATAAGGCCGCGGATTAAATTTCCATTCGTAAGCCATACCATTTTCTCCTTTTATTTTAATCAAATTTTCCCAATTAGATCAACACCCGGTTTGAGAGTTTTTTTGCCGGGCTCCCAGCTTGCCGGACATACTTCTCCATCATGCTCGCGCACAAATTTGGCCGCCTGAAGTCTTCTAAAAATCTCTTTGGAGCTTCTCCCTATACTATTATCATGGATATCACAGGTCTTCAAAACGCCGTCAGGGTCTATAATAAATGTCCCACGAAGCGATAATCCCTCACCATCGATATATGTCCCAAATTGACGGCATAACTTACCGGCAGGATCCGCCAACATGGGATATTTTATTTTCTTAATAGCTGGAGAGCTGTCATGCCAAGCAAAATGCGTCCAAGCGGTATCGGTACTAACACTCAAAATCTCAGCTCCCTCTTTCTTGAAAGCATCATAATGGTCAGCCGCCTCCTCAAGTTCTGTCGGGCAAACAAAGGTAAAATCAGCCGGATAAAAAAGCAAGACAACCCATTTACCCATATAATCATATAATTTCACTTTCTTTATTTGGCCTTTATGAAAGGCATCAACCTCAAAATCCGGGACTTTTTCGCCAACTTTTATCATCCTATCCTCCAACAATTATAAAATCAGATTTTTAATTCCGCATTTTATCGTTTTATTATCTTTATCAATTGCTTTAAATAGACCTAATCAGTCAATAAATCAAATTTACACTAAATACAACGAATTTTGGAAATTGTTCCCCACTGACAAAAATATTTACTTATGCTATTTATTGAAAACATTACCGAAACCTGTCATTCCCCGCCGCACGGAGTGTTGAAAAAGTGTATGTTATGGTAAAGTGCATCGTTCATGTTCATCGTAGCTCCCCGACCTGTCGTCCCGTGCTTTGACACGGGAACCAGAAAGCAGTAGCTGACTTGTCCGTCTTCGGCCGTCGGGCTCCGGCTCTTGACGGACCGGATTCGGCATTGACGAA
>JAGVEJ010000061.1 GCA_020058225.1 Candidatus Zixiibacteriota bacterium
CAAATGAGCATTATTATTATCAAGGGTTTTCTGCATGGTAATATGAAGGGTATCTGCATTGAGATTCTTAATTTCAAATGCTTCTTTAATCATTGCGAGCCCCCCAAGATTTTCTGATGGTCAATTCATTTAGTTCCTCCGATGTCCGATTATATGAGATTTTATCGCAAAGACGGTTTATCATTGTCAGTCCATAGCCGTTTATCCGACCATGTCGTGCCGGTATAGTGATATCATCTGCCGGCGGCAATGAGGTTGGATCAAACGACTCGCCCCGATCGCGGAATATCAAGATTACAAAATGTTCATGCAATTCCACATGAAAAGAGATAAGTTCACCAATTACCAATTTTGAATGGCATCTGATATTTGTGGCGACTTCATAAAAGATAGTTTGTAGTTCAAAGGCGGTGATTTCAGGTAATTTGTTTAACATCAGGAATCGCACAAAATTATTCATGGCTTCATCAATAGCTGTGATATTGGGCGTGATATTTAAATTCAATTCCGTCTCCTGATAGTGGGGCGTGATTTTATTATGATTACAGACTATTGAATTCTCAATGACTTCATTGATTAACAGAACTTCATTAAGATCCAGAATGCTAAGAACACGGGCAAGTCCAGTGGAAACGGAAATTAGTCTCATTTTTGTGGAATTTTCGCGACATATTTCATAAGCCTGCCAGAGAAGCCCCACATGACTGGATCTGATTTCCCTTAAAGCACCACAATCAATCTCGATTGGATTGACTCCGCCCCTGATTGAATTATTTATGGCGCGGAAAAACTGGTCAATCGCCATTTTTTCAAGCGATGTTGGCGCCTTAATTGGCGTTGATTCTTGTGTTTTAGTCGGCAACACTCACCTGCTTTTTATTTTCTATTTTTATTTCGTCCTTATGTCCCATCCAGCGCATAGCCAAAATCGTAATGTCATCAGATTGTGCGGATTCTCCGGTGAAAACCTCTACTGAACTGAGTATCTTTTGAACCAATTTTCCAGCGGAGTCGCCGGAATACTGCTTGATAAGAATCTCGAACCGGTTCATGCCAAAATCTTCGCCATTGTTATTTTGTGCTTCATTTACACCATCAGTGTACTGAATCAACCAATCAGAAGGCAATAGCCTGATTTTCCCAACCTCCAGGCGGGCATCAAAGGCCGCCGGGGGCATCATGCCAAGCGGAAATCCCTTTGGTCGAAGCAAATTAAGGATATCGCCATTTGGGATATAATGAACTAAAGGATTATGTCCGGCAGATGCAAAGGAGAAGTCGCCGGTTCTGGTATCAAGGAGCCCGTATGACATTGTCACAAACATTCCCTTTTTAATACTGGGCAAAAGCTCCCTGTTTACCGCCGAAAGCAAAACCCCGGGTTCGCAAATTGAGCGGGATACTTGTTTGACAATATCGCGCGTTAATAGCATCACCAGCATTCCCGGAAGCGATTTACCGGAGACATCGGCAATCAATATCCCAAGCCGGCCATCTCCATAATCAATAAAATCATAATAATCGCCGCCGATTTCGCGGGCGCTCTTGTATGCGCCGGCAATATCAAATTGCTTGGCAACCGGAAACGAACGCGGCAATATTTTTTCCTGAATCTCACGCGCTATTTCATATTCTCTGCTTATACGTTCCCGTTCGACTAATTCTTTCTGTGCAAGGTTGAGTCTATTTCCCATCACGCGCAGGGTATCCGCCAAATATCCGAACTCATTGCGGGATTTTATGGGAATATCGATCGCAATATTCTCGAAATCGATATTTTGTAAATTGCCGGTAATAATACTCATTGGTTTCAATTTTCGGTGCAATATAAACATTGAAAAGGGAATACCGATTACAATTAGCAATAATGTTGTGGTGGCCATGGCAATTATGGAATTCCATTTTGCCTGATGAATCTGATTGGTCGTAGCGGCGATTTCCAAACTGCCGATATCAATATTATTTTCCCTAATCGGAATATTGATCTTGACAGTATCTCCCACAATTGTGAATTTTTCGTCTTTTCTTAAAATGTCAAAATATTCCCGACCCGACCATTGTTCCAAGCTGTTTCCGGCGACCACTTCCCGAATATTCGTATGAGCTGTTAGTTTGCCGTTTTTATCCGCTATGGCAACCCAATAGACATCGGCGCTTTCTTCAGCCAACTTCCGGCAGATATTGCTGAGCATCAAAGCATCCGGTCCCTCCGCGGCAAGCAGATGTTTTCCTGCAGGTCCGCTATAGGACCTTGCCTGCACTATAAGTTTTTCGACAACATTGCCGGTTACGGTGTTCATATATTTGTCGGTTAGTACGGCTCCGGCGGCCAGCATAAGGATCAATATCAGCGCTGAAATGTAGATGGAGAATTCCCATCTTATCGACCGCGAATATTGGTTGGCGTGCGGCCATCCTTCACTTATGTTTGATACTTTCTCAACGGTCATAGGAATACTCCTGCAGTTTTTTAATTTCGCCTTCTGTGCGACGGATATAACTTTTTATTTCGTTGTTGGCAGGATCAAGCTTGGCCGCGCGTTGCCAGATATCAAGGGCCGCCTTGAGTTCATTGCGGCTATAAAATTCCACGCCCATGAATCTATAGGCCGTCACGAGATATTGTTTTACTGATTGATAATCAGGCGATAATTTGGCAACTGCTTCCCATTCGCCAACCGCTTTTCCAAGGTCGCCGCCATCAAAAGCCTGTCGTCCAGTCTCATATTTCCTTTTAATTTCTTCCATAATTGAGGCGCTTAAGTTCGGTTGAGGCGCGCTTTTTGGCTCAGGTATAACAAGTGAATTTACCACAGAACTTTCTTCAGCGATTTTAACCAGCATTTCTTTGCACCATTGATGACCCGGGAATAACTCCTCGCCAAATTCCACAGCCTTCTTTGCGGCATCAATTTCGCCATTAGCCAAATATGCTACAGCTTCATGTTTTAATTTTTCGAATTGAGCTCTTCTCATGGTTTTTTTAATAGTTTCGCTATTGGAATCAATTTTCTGCAGAGATAAAGCCGCCTCAAACGCTTGATTTACTTTTCCGTACTCAATTAGGGAATCAATCCGCCGAATCCCTGATTCAATTAATATGGATATCTCAGTGGTTTTTCTTAGGCTCTCATCGATCTCTTCAATAAGAGCTTTGGCCTCGATTGACCCGGGAGATTCATTAAGGGCAAGACCGGCGAAAGAACGGGCGGTGACCAGCTCACCTTGGTCATAGTTGGCTAATGCCGAATCGATATATTCACGGAATCGCTTAATGGATAGGGCATAGTCAAGTCTATCGTGAGCGTCTTTTGAGGCGGCGGCAGTAGCCGCGGTATCCAGTCCGCTTCCGGCGCCGATAAAATTGGCGCGGTCGAAGTAGATTACCGTCTGTTCAAGATCCCCCTGTTCAAGAAGGTTTTTCCCTATCTCCATCAGGCTATCGGAAGTCTTGCGATTTTGCATCATTAGCGTGTTTGTCATGCGCTGTTGGAATTCATTTTCACGCCTTTGTTCCCGCATGGTTCGACGTTCGCTCATTTGATGACCGAAATCAAAGCTGAGTGAAAACATGTGCAGAGAGCCCAACTCTCTGTTGACAAAGGCGTAATCGAAATTCATCCATCTATGCGATACCCCGGCTCCAAATGATTCCTTGCCGTCGCGCAATCCGGCTCGTAAATGAAGGATATCAACCAGATTGTATTCCATTCCAAAAGCGGTGCGTTTGTCATCATCTTCGGCCATACCTAAACGAGCGGAAGCCATTAAGGAATGAGTATTTCCGCCATTGGGTAAAATTTCAAATTCGATTCCAAAATCAACTGCCCGTGGAAATAAACTTGATTCTCTATCAAGTTTCATTTTTGGCTGAATTATATTTGATACAACAAGGCCAAATCGTTCTCCATGGAAAATGCCGCCAAAGCCGTTGAACCGACGTGCAAGAGAAAGGCTTACTCCCGGCGTGGAGGTGGCCTTATATGAATCCAGACTATGATTCTCAATGTTAACAGCAATCCCCATGGCAAAATTGCCGAAATATCTGCCATAAGCCGCATAAAATCCAATGCGACTGTCATCAAAGGAACCTAACAGCAGATTCCCGTCATCCCGCTTTTCTATATTGTTTACACCCAGTCGGGCGATGCCAATGCCAAAGGCGCCGATATCAAGGGTTGGAAGAGCCAATCCAAGATATTGATATGTGACGTCTTTATCGAATAGTTGTGTATGGAAGCCGGTTATGGAATAACGTTCCGCATAGGCCAGTGTGGACGGATTCCAGAATGACGCCGTAGCCGGTTCACAATCGGTGATAACTGCTCCTCCCAGCGCCAGATTCCTGGCGCCCACACCGAATGTAAAGGGCGATTGAGCGCCGCCCGAACCATAAGCCGATACCAAGGCCATAAGAAGAACCAATATTGTCGCCAAAATTGATTTCACCTTACAATAGCCACCTTTCTACGGACAGACTCGGTTTTACCATCAACAAAGCGTGCAGATATACTGCAGAAATAAGCGCCTGAAAGGACACCTTGTCCGGCATCATTTGTACCACCCCAATTGACATCCTGATATGCGCCGGCGGAGCGATACTCGTTGCGGACAAGTCTTGCCACCAAATCGCCGGTAACGGTATATATATCAATATTTATGTAAGCAGGAGTCGGCAAAACATAAGCAATTGTGGTCGGACCATCCGAAGGCATAAATGGGTTGGGGTAATTTGAAAATGAAGAGGATAGGGTATTTTCTACGACGGTTATCTCGGTAAGTGCAATAGGATATGATATGTTATTAATCACAGGATACATCGTCGTTCCAAGATTCTCATCGATGATATCGATAAATGTTGAATCCTCGAATGATAACAAATAATTCCCGCATTGAATATTAGGACTCAAATCAGCCATAATCGAAATTTTATGTTTATCTCCATTCTTGACAGAATAATTTGAGACAAAAGTCAGCGAAATAGTATCTCCCGAAAATATCGAATCTTCGGCCAATTCGATATCATCAATAAAGAATCGGATTTTGGCAAAAGTATTTTGTGCCGCCCAGACATTTTTTGAGACAGATTCTCTTTTAAATAACTGACCGTTTATTCCCATTAAATTTAGGTCGCCCAATAATGATGTTCCGTTATATTGGATTTCACCCTCAAATAGCGGAATATTATTCTGTCCCCTGTAAACCACCCTCGTAGGATTATCATAAATGGAAATTATGGGTCGTCCGGCTGGCGCAAATATTCGTGAGGGGCGGCTCAGGAAAGGCAGGGTATCGCTACAACCACCGGTAAAAATCAGATCAGGTATATTATTACTATCAACATCGTCAACGGGAACAAGAGCATTATTTTCCAGAATCATGACAAAATGGTCGTACGGGGTATCCATTTCAATGTCAGCCATTAGTCGAATTGTCAACGCATCTCCCGGATTAAGATTAATTCCGCTCTCTCCAAACTGAAACTCTATTCTACCTCCGACATGATGGAAAAAAGGCTCATAAATGGTGGCGGAATCATTAATGCTGTATCCAATCCGGTCAAAGAGTTGACCTGGATCAAGAGGCCGATTTAGAGAATCGATGACGCTGAGATATACATTATTAACCACAATCGGAGCATTGATGGCAGATGCTTCATAATTAAAAGAAAATTCAACAAGCGCAATGTTATCGGAACCGCTTATAATTGAGGCGGGTGAAATGGCGGAAGGACAGACTTCCAAATCATCAGCAGGCGCAAAAAGGTTGACTATCTCTGATTCCATGGGGAAGATAGAGCCGCTTGGAAGATACTGCTCATCGGTTTTGGCGTCAATAATGGCGCCGGAGCTGACATCTCGTGCGACAAAAGAAGTACTGTCTTCTATTGACAACATAAACGCCGAATAAACCGCATTATCGTTGATTGATGCAATTACCGCTATCGAATCGGTTATGCCCGGATTTATTGTCAGGACTGACGTGAATGGAATATTCAGAATGATTTCAGATAATTCCGTCGTCGCCTTTCCCAGAATACTTCCATGATGAATGACTGATAAAGAGCTCAATACTGATGACAAGGGAATCTTCAGACCTAATTCACTCATGGCAGATATTTTCAATTCAGTCAGCTGGATTTGGGCATATCCGATGGAACCGGGATGCCTTAATCCGATGCGCATCAGCTCAACGTCGGATTGGCCATAGTTGGCGCGCCCATCAAATCTGGATAAATCTGATATTGCCAGATAAGATGCGGGATCGTCAATTCGACAAGGGGCGGTTTTAAGAGGGAAAGGCGATGAAGATGTTACAATTAATTTCTGATGAGTATTGTTATCCATTGCCGGAATTGAGTTGGGGGATTCAAATGATAAAACAAAATCACCGGCGATAGCATTTGCGCTTATATCCAATAGTATTGTCAACTGATGAGTTTCCTCCGGCAATATGTGTATAGGTTCGGCAAATGGCATAGCAATGGTATTGCTTTCAGGAAGGTTATCCATAACATTGAGAAATGTGTATCCTTCAGCTAACACAAGGCGTGATATTACATCGCCAAAATTCAGCATGGTTCCGGCAGTGTTTTCGATATGAAGGTAGAGCGTATCTAAGCGAATCGACGCTGTCTGCGAGTCGCCTGATGTATGTGCGATTGACAAATTCAATGGGAAAATGTTCATTTGCCCTCTTGTAACTGAGGTTGGCATTGAATTAAGCAATTCAACCGCCACGGAAGACGCAGGTTTTTGTATTTGCACGGTGTTTGTTTGAATTATGGCTGATGTATCCCCGGTGGCGTCGGAAGCCGCCATTAACTGCCATGACACATTGCCGTCTGATAAGGCGGTATAATTAAAAGTGTATATGGCGGAATCGCCTCCATCAATCGCCAGCGGCGATATATTCCCGCTGTCAAACCGCACCAATGATGAGCCAACTACAATTACGGCGATGCCATAAACACTATCAAGCCGTTGAACGAGTAAATTCTTTGCAGTAAAGCTAATGGGGATTGCCTGCCCAATTGAATAGTATTCTGCCGGCGGGACGCTCTGAATCTGAATGGCCGAACCTGATATTACAAATTCGGCAGTTGCTCCAATGGGTTGATCTATGGGACCATCATTGGCAGAAATATATTCACATCCATTAACCGGAAGTTCCAATTGAATTGTCATCTTGGAGCGGGCGTCGGACGAAATATCAGCCAATACCAATAATAGGGGAGAAGGGTGTTCAATTTCTAATGAAATGTCGGTTAATGTCCAACTGTAAGATGAATATGAAAACTGGCCAATAAGCGAATCAGTAGGGTCAAAGGAATTATTGCGGTCGCTATCTATCCATAATTCCAGGCTGGAAATGTCATTTATATCGGCATTACCCGTATTTTCAAGGCTCAGCGATAGTAATGTATCCGCAAGATTTCCGTTATAAGCCGGATTGAAGGCAAAAAGTGTAATATCGGAATCTCCCGGGCGCAAACTTCGAGATAGCAAAGGATATGATAAATATTGCGTACCAACCGAACCATTTACAATATTATAACCGCTGGAAATAGGCATATCGCCATTGATACTGACAAATTCTGAAAAGTTGATATCGGCAGAACCTGTTATTGATACCGAAAGGGTATCCGAATCAATCAAGTCATTTTCAAAATCAGCCGCTACAAAGAAATAGGCAAGAGACTCTGGCAGAAGGCCAATATTTAGGCCGCCAATGTTAAGCCGTCCATCGACAAAATGACCAACCCCAAGTAGAAGATCATTGTCGAGAATACGATTGCCGTTGGTATCAACCAGCAATGATATTTGCCCCAGTTCATAATCCGCATAGTCGATTGATGATTGTGAAAGAGAGGCATTGGAAATAGCTATGCCGGATAAATATTTGACGCTGTTTATATATCCGTTATATAGTGCAAAAGTCAGTACAGGCTTGTTTTTATCGCCGGATGAAATAAAAGTATTCTGCATGGGAACAGAAATGGCCGTTATTCTATTTGATGGAATCACCAGATGCGAATAGGGATTGCTGAATCCGGAATCGTCCGGCCCATCCATACCCGAACGGTAATGTATCCCCCCGGGAGGAAGATGTAAATTCAAAGTCCCGCCATCAAAAGATGTAGTCGCAATATCGACGGTAATAAGTAATCTTTGTCCGCCCATCGGTGCCGGAAGCGCCAGATCTGTAATGGTGCCTTTTGCGCCGGAGCGTGTGAAATTACCCAATAATCTGTCGTCGTACGAAAGGCCGTTATTAGTTAAATCATGATATAAGTGGATATATGACAATGCATAATTATGGTCGATCGTTCCCGTGATGTCAATTTCAAGAGATTCTAACGTATCTGATGAATATCCATTGTTGGGAATAATGAAATCCATCAGTAATTTATTAGTTTGCGCGCTATGAAGCCAAGCTGAGGGGACGGCATTTACTTCAATCGCATTCATGGCGAACGCCGAGATGACAAAATTCTCCGCGCTTTGCAAAGGGAATGCTCCATCGGGATAGGTTTCGGGAGTTGTATAAATATGGGTTGGCGATAATATTTTCATGTCCAATGAATTGTGATCCTTTGCCATAGAAGAATTAATTGCCGCCGCGGCAAATAATTGCAATTGTCCGCCGGCGCCTTCTATAGAAATACCAAAAGCTGGAATTGCCATAATGGTGTCAATGGCCGTAACGTTTGATATTATTATGTCGGCATCGGTAAATAAGGCCGGGTTGCCATCGTGATCTTCATAGAGAATCACGCTGTCAATCTGGCTGATAAGTTCGGACATGTCAGCTCCGTCAGGATCAGTAAAATTCAATTGAATGCGAAGACTATCAATTTCTATATGAGATTTGTATTCATTGGTCAGAGTCATGGCCAGTAATGGAGGACTGATTGCTCCCGGAATTATATCGCCGGATGATAACGGGTATGCCGCCGCATGTAATTCCTCGGCAACGGCAATAGTACAGACTTGAGATGATAATAAAATATTATCCCATGGGCCGTCATTGCCGGATATAACTTCAATTCCGTTTAGCGGGATTCCAAATTGAATGGTGTTGCCGTTGACCGGATATTGAGCCAAGCGAACGCCG
Source organism: Candidatus Zixiibacteriota bacterium (assembly GCA_020058225.1). Classification (GTDB taxonomy): domain Bacteria; phylum Zixibacteria; class MSB-5A5; order GN15; family PGXB01; genus JAGVEJ01. The sequence continues at coordinate 9,118 of JAGVEJ010000061.1, forward strand.
ATAAAGAATCTTGTGTGAATATCCGAGACATGCAATGACGTTGTTAGGCCGCTTCGGCTGTAGCGATTGCCGGTGAACGGCATGCTCCCAAGAAATATTTCCTCTTGAGGGCCGCCCCAGTTTCCATTGCCATCATCGGCGAATAATAATACCGAATCAAAATCATCTTTGGTCGCTGTACCATAATTAAATATGTTTACAATATTAAGAGTATCATCGGCATATCCATTGGCGGGTATATCGATGGTCAGGAGATGATAAACACTATCTCCGGGCGATATGGCGGTCAATCCGGTCGAGTATATTTCCAATTGGTCTGAAATCATTCCATCAATAATACCATATCCATAAGAATTTATGACACCCGAACCAACCACCGGAGTGCCGTCATGAATGAGCAAGCCACTGCCAGGCATGAGGTAAATATCGATTGAATCCCCATCATGCGGAAATAAATTCGCTTTGGCAGTTATAATGAATATCTGATTTCCGTGAGCCGGGATTATTAATGAATCGAAAGAAAATATTATATTATTAGAGTCGAATATCTTGGTATCGATTAAACTATCTGCCATTGAATAGGATGAATCATAATCCATGTCGAGATAGAGCATTATAGAATCAATATTTGATAATGCTTGAATGGCGCTCCCCGCAGACAGCGACACATTATGAGTGGTTATTTCTTTGAGATATTTGTTTGTAGAAAACAAATTATCCAAGCCGAATGCAAGAATCGGCGTGGAATTATCTCCCGGAATAATAATGCCATTTCCGAGGGTAATGCTTTGTATTTGAATCACCGATGAATCAACCTCGACTACTATTGTTATCGCGCTTGAATCGCTTATGGCTCCTTGATAGGTTGCTTTAACATAATATGTTGGCGGGGAGGATTGGCTTCCGGCAGTATAAAGGCCACCCGCAGTTATCGAGCCATCAGCGTCGGTGGTTGTCCATAATACAGAATCAGTAACATCTTCTACAAATAATGAGCCGGCGTCATAAGACAGAGCGATAAATTGCAGAGACATCAGCTCTGGTACATTTGTGGTCGCAGGTGAAACTTCGATATATGATATCGGAGCCGGTGTTACGGTTATGGATACCGATTCGGAGTCGGACAAAGCTCCATCGCTGGTAATGAATAATATATTATAGGTTCCTTGCTGAGAATAGCTTGGGTTAAAAATAAATGTTCCGGTACCGTCGGAGTTATCCATAAATGTAACGTTAGCCGGAAGATTTATTGCTATAAAATTTGGTGTTGTACCATCTATATCAGATGCCGATATGGAAAAATTAAGAGTCTGCCCTTCTTGAATAGTTTTGGGACCTATGCCGGATAGGATAGGGGCATGGTTTGTGCTATCAAAATGATTCCAAAGATATATAAATGGTTGAAGCCTATTTTCTCCGGTATTTGTTTCAATCTCGAAAGGACTTCCCCAAATGCTGTCATTCCAGACTGCCATATTCAGCTTTTTTCCATCGTCCTGAACCGCAATAATTAATTGATTGGACTGAATGGCTTCTTCTAAAATCATTGAATTGGGCTTTGCACTCAAACCGAATACCGTATTTTCTGCCGACCATCCAATGCCGTTTGTCCATATACGATACAGAACATTGTCCTCCACCCCATAAACGGCCATTGCTGAGCCGGATTGACTCTCAAAACATACATCAAAGTTAGGGTAGGTGATGCCATTGGCTGTTGACGTTGCTAATATTCCGGATTCCCATTCTGCGCCATTCCATATACTCAGCCATACTTCTTTGCCGGAAGTAAGTACTCCCATGGCGATATTATTGCTGTTATACTGAGGGCCCAGCCTAATCCAGCGGACTTTATCGCTAACGCCACTCGGTTTGGGAATAAAACCGCTTAAACTCCAATTGGCGCCGTCCCATATCCTGTATAGAGCGACCGAATTATCATTGCTATAAACCGCCAATGCTCGTCCATTGGATTGCTCGTATGCGATATATGCATCTGTTTCATCTCCGCCGCCGCTGTTATCCAACACTTGGTCATTTCCCCAGCTTGAGCCATTCCAAATCAGAGCATAATCCTGGTTGTTTTCGTTGGTGATAACCAAACCCATTTCATCGAAATTAGGGTTGGCCTCAAGATGAATATTCCTTGGCTCCCCCGAAAGGGGAAGAGGTATGGTATCTTCAGATGACCATGATATTCCATCCCATATACGAAAGGATAGCCCCAATGTATCGTCATTCCCATTATCCCAGACAATAATAGCATCGCCGCTCAGTTGTTCATATTTAACATCGACACTCCAATATTCTGATGAACTTACCAGCGCCAGACTATTAAACGGCAATGCCTGCCATATTTCGCCGGATCGTTTTAGCCCGGTAATATTTTTATCCTTATCAACGCCGACAATTATTGTTTCGTTGCGAGTTTTGGAGGTCGCTCCGGCCAGAACCCGATAAATGCCGATATCAATGGCATTTTGGGGAGTGGAAAATGTTGTGCCATCCCAATCGGAATATTCAGGGATAGTTAAGTCGCCGGATCGCCAGAATGCGATACCTGATTCTGTCTCGCTGAGAAATACCCTGCTATTTGCTTCTAATACCGCAGAACCGGAATACTTGGACAAATGGCTGGCGATATTTAAAATACCGCCATTTTCTTCTACTCCAAGTAGGTTTTGATTTTTGGCATTCCCTGCCAAAAAAACAATCAACCATAACAAGTTTATAAAAATGACTACAATTTTTTTCAAGTTGTCCTGCCCAAAAAAGTTCTCCTTAATTTATCGGCTGATTTCATGAAAAATTTAAATATATTAGGAATTTATTTTGCCGTAAAAGAGACATTATTTGTTGTATTTCAATGAGTTATTGGTTTTTTATGGTGTCATGATATTTACAATTCTTATCATTTCGCTAAGAATTTACTTGACACAGCCGATAATTATGATATCTATATGATATCATAATGATATCAAGGAGGTAATATGATCAAAGAACGCGAAAAAAAGGCAATCAACGGCTGGATAATGGTGGCATTCTTCCTCATTATCCTTGGGAGCATGATTTGGTGGATTATCACCGCTCATGAATTAATGAAAATCTGGCCCGCCGCTATAATATTTTTGGATATTTTCATTATTATTGGCGGCCTGTTTATGATTAATCCTAACGAAGCCATGGTTCTTCTGCTTTTTGGCAAATATATTGGCACGGCCAAACATGAGGGGCTTCGATGGGCCAATCCATTTTATATGAAAAAGAAAATTTCCCTGCGCGTGCGTAATTTCGAAACCAACCGGCTGAAGGTCAACGACATCGATGGCAACCCGATTGAAATCGGAGCAATTGTCGTTTGGAATGTGGTTGATTCTGCCGAGGCCAGCTTTCAGGTGGACAATTATGAGCAGTTTGTCAAAATTCAAAGCGAATCGGCCGTGAGAAACCTTGCCACACAGCATCCTTATGATTCTCATAGTGAAACCAAAGTATCTCTACGCGGGCATACCGGCCCGATTTCCGAGCAGTTGCGTGTCGAAATTCAGGATAGGTTATGTCAGGCGGGAGTGGAGGTTATAGAAGCCCGTATTAGCCATTTGGCGTATGCGCCGGAGATTGCAGAAGCGATGTTGCGCCGTCAGCAGGCGGGGGCCATTGTGGCGGCCAGACAGCTTATTGTGGAAGGGGCCGTCGGCATGGTAGAAATGGCGCTGGAGCAACTTGCGAAAAAGAATATCATCGAATTGGATCATGAGAGGAAAGCGGCTATGGTATCCAATTTGCTGGTCGTGCTTTGTGGAGAGACTGCCTGCCAGCCGGTTATTAATACGGGAACCCTTTATGCGTAATATTTAATTGTCGTGGCGGAAAGAAAACCCTTTTTACTTCGGATTGATCAAGAAATTTTGAGCCTTTTGCAAAAATGGGCTGATGATGAACTACGCAGTTTAAATGGACAGGCCGAGTACATTTTGCGGAAGGCTCTTCTTGATGCCGGTCGTTTACCCGGGAAAAAAGGGAAGAATAATTCTATTGATAAAGACCTGAACCAATAAATCATTAATACATCTAATTGGGGCGGTTTGCGAATCGTCCCAATTAATCTGCTATCTTATGGGCAATTGGGCGGGGCGCCCTGTTTGTAGAGATAATTTATCAAGTAGGTTATATCCTGAATATTAATAAGGCCGCTGGCGTTGGCATCGCCGGCTTGAAGTGGATTTGGCGACGCGCCTCCTTTATAAAGAAAGTTGATCAGGAAAGTGATGTCCTGAATGTTGACAATTCCATTGCCATTGGCATCGCCGCAAATATAACCGCAAATATCCGGCACAGAGTCTGTAATATCAACATCACAGCCGCTGAAACCGGAATCAGGAGAATAGGCGAGATCATATTGCACCGATGCTTCATCATCGGCAAGCATTAGTAGCGAACCGGCGGCCACCGATCTAACACCCGTCTTATATGTATCAATATTCAAATTCATATTGGTATATCCGGTTTGATTGGCCACAATAGAAGACAATGCCAAATCAGCGGTTCCGTTAGCCAACACCAGGTGGGCTGAATCGCTTATGCCGGACAATTGTGTATCATGGGGCTCAAATGTATCAAAATCATCGATATCGATTTTGCGAATATCAGTCAGGGTAAAGATAGTTGAGAAGGGATTTATTGGTGCGACGGGAATATATCTGATTCCCAAAATTCTATTTTCAGTTGCTACACCCAAAGCAATATATCCATATTGTGGGATCGGTTCCAATTTAGTTATAGGAGTAGAGGACACCGCTGTGACTTCATTCACAATAATTCCAGTGCCTACCACGATAGTTAGCACGGCAATGTGCCCAAGATCGGTACCAATAAAAAGTCTGGCCTTGCCGTCGGTAAATTCTGAGCCGGGGAGTTCGGCCATACAGACTGCATGACCATGAAAAACAGAATCAATATAAGGGGTATATTCTATTAACGATCCCGCAGATGGAGTCCCATCGGGTTCATGCGTAATTGCGAAAGTATATAATGTATAATCATAGGCAAGAACCCATGGGCTTGGTTCTATGCCGCGTCCTATGGATGGCGTAAAATGCCTCGCCCACAGAATATCGACCGGTTGTTTATAAGTTGGAAGTGTCACCTGAAGTCTATTTCCCATTTGGGCGCCGGTCCCGGAATTAAGAGTTGTTATCCTAACACCCGATATACCGGTTAACAAACTCCGCCACCAAATAAAAGGACTTGGCTCAACTCCTTTGGAGGAAGATATGGCCGCGAATTCGTCCGTTTTATAATTGGCGATGTCGGAAATTTCTACATAAGTCAAATCGATTGCCTTGAAAACCGTATCAGAGGCTTTTTGTTCATTTATGGTTATTTGATTGCGGGAAAAAGAATCCAATGGGCACAACAAAATAATGAATAACACCGACAAAAAAATCGATGCATGAAATACCTTGGAATACAGTTGCATATACCCTCCGAAGAATTATAGATGAAATATATGTCTTGCCCTAATCTACGAAAAATCGATTATATGTCAATAAAATTATGGCGTTCTCATTCGGGATTGATGAAAAAACCATATTTGCCCTGCATAATTTAATGTAGGGGCACACGGCGTGTGCCCTCTATAATCTCTTATTTTTGAAGCTTAATCCCACAATCCGGACAGAAACCATACCCTTTGGATTTCCGCAGGGTGTGATGTTTGAAACAGTCCGACTCGACATTGATTTTCGGATTTATTAGCGCACCGCAATCGGGGCAATGTTTGAATGGCGCCGGTTTCATCCCATGATATGGATTATTGCATTTTGTGTCGGGCATATCTATTTTCCTCCTTAAGGACCTAAATAAAAGATTGCAATATCAAATATCAATCTAATATTTTATTTATTTGAATCTTGATCGGGAATCTTACGTATATCCAACCGTGGGATAGGAAAGGAATTATATTATGAAACCAAGCAGAATTACCGCCGGCCTCGGGATAGCTCTGGTCGCGTTGGGAATTTATGTTATTATAACATCATCCAGCACGGGGGGAATTATACCGCTCCTAATTGGGGCATCTTTAATATATCTGGCGATGGGTGGTGGCCGGGTGGCGACCCTTGTTTTTGGCCATACATGTATTGTGGTTGGGGCTTATATGATTACATGGGGGATACTATTGTTGCCATATTCGGAACCAAAGATAGCGCATATTTTTGGCCGCCCGCTATTTTGGGGCATTTTTTCCCTGATGGGAGGAATTTGCGCCATATTCCATGGCTTCTGCAAGTGTGTCGGCAGGCAGGTCGAGCAGTACGAGGGGATAAGCCAGAAACAGTCGACATCGAAATAAAAGTAGGGGCGGACCCATGCGTCCGCCCTCTTTATTCTGAGCGTTAATAGTTTATCAGGGTTTCCTCGCGACAGCGATTAAACGCTGGGCCTCGGGACCATAATCATCCCCGCTTAGATTCCCATAAAGCTTCACACCAACAAAGCCGACCTGCTCCAGTCTGTCCCTCAACTCCTGACCAGAGAATATTGTATGGTGAAACCGGTAGCTTTTGGCCCTTCCTCTGCGGATTAGTATCCATTCGTTCCGCATCCGTGTCCAATTGTCGAAAACCTCGCGGCACTCAATCAACTTTGTGCCGTCAGGCAAAACATTGAATGTTGCGGGTTGAAATATTTTAGCAAGTCGCTCTTTGCCTATGGTGTCAATAAGGAAGATTCCACCTCGGTGAAGGCTTGCCAAGATATTTTGCAGTACTATCATATCTTGTTTCTTGTCGTCGAAATAGCCGAAAGAGGTGAACAAGTTAAGAACCAAGTCAAAGGAATCCGGTCGGACAAAGTCGCGCATATCCTGCTGAATCCACTCTATTTTGACTTTGGCTTTTCTTGCTTTTGCTTTGGCCTTATCTAAAAGATATTTCGTTTTATCTACACCGGTAACTGCGAATTTGTGCTTTGCGAAAGGAACTGCGTACCTGCCCGGCCCACAGCACAAATCAAGCACTGCTTTGCCTTTTAGCTTGGTCAGGCGAATAATTTTGTCAACATTTTCAACGGCGGCGGCAAAACGTTCTTCCGAGAACATGATTGGATAGAATTCACGCCAAAATGAATCATCGTCAAACCATTCCTTTTTACGGGCTATTTTCATCAGACCTCCCTATAATAGTAATTAAATAATCTGGACAAATTTGGCTATGTAGTGTGGTGTCCCTAACGCTTCTTTACAGCCCTCGACCGAAACGCGCCGGCAGGAATCCTTTCCTGCCGGAATTCTTGCGTCTGGAAAGGATTCACGACGCCGCGATGAGAGCCATACCCATACGCTAATATATTTCTGGGACACCACAGCAGAATGCAAATTATCACATAATGAGCTCAAATCTTTTTTTGCCTTTTCTGATAGTCATATTGTGACGGCTCTACGACAAAATAGCTGGGTTAAACCCCGGCATCAAGAGTTTTTTTCAAGCCTCATCAACCCGCGCCATGGTGACCCCCTGACGGAATCCTGCGCCCACCCCACCCGCAATTTTACTACAACTTCGATGGTAAATCCGACCTCGTCCCTATATATAGGAGGATATAATTATGTCCGCACACAAAAAACCATATAAGCTAATGTGGTGTCCCAAAAATAAATTTCAAGTTTTGTCGGGTCCTAATCCCGATTCGCTTTGCGATTCGGGGTGAGACCCGACAACTTTATTTATGGCAAACG